>NZ_JBQKEH010000019.1:0-39340 GCF_052121415.1 Collinsella sp. LCP19S3_D5 | reverse complement strand
CCGATACAATACGGAGAGGCGCAGCGATGCGCTCGGCGGCCGCACGCCGGCCGAGTTCCGCGCCGCGCTGGGAAGGGCCGCGTAACGGTCCAAGAAATCGTCCGCAGTCCCCAACCCTCCGTCAGGGACGGCGTCATCTAACACATTTGTCCCGTGCCGGGGATGCGATGCGGGCAAACCCCTGCCGTCAGGGACAAATCAGTCTGACGACGCCGCCCCGTGAAGGCGCCTTACCTGCTAGCGCCTGTTATGGCGGCGCGTCAGGGCAAAGCCGGCGGCCAGCACAATGACGCCGGCAATCGCGATGCCCGCAACCAGGGCTAACGTGCGGTCTCCCGCATGGGGCAGCACCGCTGCGTCCTGCTTCTTGGCCGCAGACCTGGTCTCCGTGACGGTCGTTGCAGAGCCGGAGCCCTTACCGTCCGACGGATCCTTGGGGTCGGGCACGGGCTCAGGCGCAGGCGCCGCCTTAAAGAGCGCGCGCACCGTCACGGCTTTCTCGCCCAGCAAAAAGGTCGTCGTGGCAGAAGCCGCATCCGCGAGCTCGATGTCACCGTCGATAACCTCCCAGTGGTCAAAGACATAGCCCTCGTCCGCCACAGCGGTGAGCGCAACCTTGGTGCCGGGGAGCGCACCGCGCGGGTTGCTCGTGGCCGAGCCGCCCTCGCCCGCCTCAACGGTCACGTAGGTCATCGGTTGAATGGGCGTCATCGCAAGCTCAAAGTGTGCGGTCAGCGTAGTGTTGCTGCTGCCCATGCGCACGATGGTCTCGGTAGCGTTGGCATCCTCGACCTTAGCGTCGCCCTCATCGACGGTCCAGCCTGTGAACACGTAGCCCTCATCCGCCACGGCGTTCACGCCGATCGGGGTGCCGGGCTCGCCGCCCGCGGGAGCGTCTTCGACAAGGCCAGCGGTACCATGGCCATCAACCTTTACGGTCAGGGCGCCGTAGATGTTAAAGACCCCGCTCTCGGCCTCATTGAGCTTAAAGTTCCTGTTGCAGGTTGCAGCGTTGATATGAAGCGTGTACACGCCCGGGTCCTCGCCGGGCTGGCGCTGGTAGGAGACGGTCGGGCTTACCTCGGTCGCAAGGTCTCCGCCCTTCCACGGGGTGGTGCCGCGGTCGATAAGCTCATAGGAGTAGGCGGATTCAGGATCGGCCTCGCCATAGATCTTGGAGGCGTTGTTGGCCTTAACGGACACCTCGCGCGGGTTGATCTTCAGCGTGGTCGCCTTGGAGCTCGTCGCGTGCTGGGCATCGCCCAAATACGTTGCGACCACCTTATAGGTGCCGGCCTCGGTGGGCATGCCGTTCAGCTTAACATCAAACGCGCCCGATGCGCTCATGCCAAAGTACGAGAAGGTCACCTCGGCGCCCTCGAGCGGCTGGTCGCCCACATAGACCTGGGCGTTCATGGCCTGCGCGGCACCGTCGTACTCGTGGATCTCATCGCCCATCGAGATCGTGGTCTCGAGCCTGCTGATCTTGAAGGCGCGCGTGATGGGGGCTGCGGCGTAGTTGCCGCCCAGGACGTAAGCGACCTCGGTGTAGCAGCCGGGCTTGGTGGGCTTCACGTTGGGATCGGTGCTCTTAAACGTGCTGCCGTCGTAGGCGATGCCCGTGATCAGGTAGCGAACCTTTGCGCCCGCAACCGCGGCATCGCTGTCGACGACCTTCGCACCAAAGTCAAAGTTTGCAAGCTCGTCGCTGCCAACGGCAAAGCCGCCCTTGGGCGTCGAGGCGTTCCACGTGAGGGTAACGTCCTCGGTCTTAGGTGCGATGGTGAGGTAGCCCACGCCCGCAGAGGTCTCGTAATTGCCGCTCGTAGTCACCGCAGTCACCAAGTAGACGCCCGCCTTAGAGGGCGTACCGCCGAGGGCAACAGTGGAGCCTCCCAGGCCCAGATCCTGAGCGGTGTCGAGCGCGCTCTTAAGGGAATCGATCACCTGGTCGGGATTCTCAACACCCGCCGCCTTCAGGGCGAGCCTAAGGGCTGTCATGGCTGCATCGTTGTTGAGCAGGTTGATGAGGCCGTCAAGCGTGACACCCTTATCGAGATGCAGGATCGAGTTGATCGCGCTCTGCGCCTTGCCACCACCCACGTAGCTCAAATCGATCGAGAGGTAGCCCTTGCCGTCGCCATCGATACCGGCGACAACGATAACGGGCTCGGTCTCTTTATTGCTCGGCGTGGAGGAAACCAGGTCCGCGACTGCCACGGTGTTCCCATACGTAATGCTCGTATTCTTGACCTTGACCGAGGAAGGGGCCTTGGTCACGGTTACGGTCGCGGTGGCCTCGGAGGGCTTGTAGGTGCCGTTGCCCTTGAACTTCATGGTGACGGTGTACTCGCCCACCTTCTGCTCAAGGCCGTCGATCTCAAAGTCTTTCCGAGAAAGACCGTTGACCGGCTTGCCCGTTACCTCGTCCACGACGGTGGGGGCAAGCTGGCGGTAGACCTTGGCCTTCAGGGCATCAAAATCCTCGCTGTACTGGACCGAGGTAGCCGCGTTCATCGAAATGTGCGTGACAGTGCGGCCGTCGACCGGCTTGACGGTGAGCGTGATGGAGCTGGCGGGATACTGGTCGTTACCGGCATAGCTGATCCGGATTTGCTCGGAGTCCTTCTTACCATTCTTACCAAAGGCATGGAGCGTGACCTCGGGCCAGGCAGGCGTGTAGTCAAGCGACTTCCACTCATATACAACCGAGACCGGGCTGGCATTGTACTCGATAGTCACATCGTCGGCGGTGAGCCCGGCAGGCACGCTTTTGGCAGCATCGAGGGCGGCGTTGAAGACAATCTCGTTATACGTGCTGCTGTCCTTGCCCAGGATGCCCACCTCGGCACCGTCGATGCCAACGAGCCCGGCCTTCACGGTGTTGACCTTGAGCTTGTAGGTCTCGTCCTTGGTGAGCTCAGGCAGGGTGAGCGTCGCGACCTGATTTTTGAAGCGGAGGCTCGCATCGCCGTTGCAATACGTGATGCCATCGAACTCAATGGATTTCACGGCGTAGCCAGGAGCAGGTTTGGCAACAACGGAGACGGAGTTCTTGACGTTGACCGAGACGCTGGAACCGGCGACGGCAGAGGTACCGCCGACGGTCAGGCTCTCGAGGTTGGCAGAACTTGCGTCGTCAACCTTGACGGTCGCCTCGGTGTCGGCCTTATAGGTTACCTTAATTTGGGAATCGACCGTGTTCGGGATGGTGTAGTTTCCATAGGCGTCTGGCGTTTTGGTTTCGCCGTTGATCTGGACCTTATCGACCTTGTAGTCGTCGACATTCTGGACCGTAAAGGTCTTGGGTGTACCCTCGTCGATGTCATAGTGGTTTGCGTACAACTGACCGTCAACGACGATGCCGCCGAGCTGCGCGCCCGTAGCGTCAGCCGCGCCCTCGGTGACAACGGTAGCCGTCCAAAAGCGGGTGAGGGTCAAGTCGCCGTCATCGACCCAGTTGAATAACCTGCGCTCTTGGACCTCATAGACGCCGGGTTCAAGATTCGCGGAGCCAGAGTCCAAGCCCCAGTCCCAGGATTTAATCTCGGTCCATTTGTCCGTGCCGTTGAGGCGAATACGATACGTGCCGCCCATACCGACCGCCCAATAGACGTCGGATTTTGAGACATCGCTCCACTTGGAGCCCGCCTTGCGGATACTCCTACTTGCACGGGCTGCGTAGGTGGCAACACGGTCCCCCTGCTGTTGCTCCGCGTTGGTCGCAGCGGCGTCCTCGGCGGCGGACTCATCCTCCGCAGGCACAGCCTCCCCGGTATCGCTACCGGTCGCCACTTCAGAACCCCCACCCTGCTCTGATATCGCCTGATCGGGGGATTGGGCCGCCTCGGCCAGTGCCGGCGTGGGGATCTGGCCCACGGCCATCACCACCGCCAGCAGCCCGGCCAATGCCCGGTTGCAGGTGATCCGTCTCATATGCTCTCGCCTTCCTCTATGCGGTCGTGCCGTACCGAAATGTACTCGCGACAGAAATCTTCATAATTATAATCTCAAACAGAATGCGTCAAATGCGCACCAAGGAAGCACATTCATAGAAACTGTCAACGATTCACACATTTCTTGTTCAACGAATGCGACAGGTCACACGTTGCCAATCCCTGCTTTATTAATTTTTGGGACAAACAAACCTGACAACAAGTGTCCCACGTCACCCGCCCGTCAGGGACCGCGTCGTCTGACTCATTTGTCCCGTGCCGGGAATGCGATGTGTGTGACAAAGGGGCCGTCCCCATGTCGCATTATGCGAACTGGCTCAGATAGAGGTCGGCGTAGGCGCCCTCGGCAGCCAGCAACTCCTTATGCGTGCCCTGCTCGATAATGTTGCCGTGATCCATGACCAAGATCAGGTCGGCGTCCACGATCGTCGACAGGCGATGCGCGATTACAAAGCTCGTGCGCCCGCGCATGAGCGCGTCCATGGCGCGGCCGATGGCAAGCTCGGTGCGCGTGTCCACGCTCGACGTCGCCTCGTCCAGGATGAGAATCGCCGGGTTGTTGAGCAGCACGCGTGCGATGGTCAGCAGCTGGCGCTGCCCCTGGCTAATGCTCTCGGCATCGTTGGCCACCCGCGTGTCATAACCCTGCGGCATGGTGCGCACAAAGAAGTCGACCTGCGCGGCGCGCGCAGCCGCCACGATCTCGTCGCGCGTCGCCTCGGGACAGCCGTAGGCGATGTTTTCGGCAATCGTGCCATCGAATAGCCAGGCGTCCTGCAGCACCATGCCAAACTGCTGGCGCAGCTCGCCGCGGTCCATACAGCTCGTGTCCACGCCGTCGAGCGTAATGCGCCCGCCATCGATCTCGTAAAAACGCATGAGCAGGTTGATGAGCGTGGTCTTGCCCGCGCCCGTGGTTCCCACCACGGCGATCTTCTGGCCCGGCTCGGCGGTAAACGACACGTCACGCATAAGCGGCTTGTCGGGCGAATAACCAAAACGCACGTGCTCAAAGGAGACGCGGCCCTCAATGCGACCCGGCAGCCTGGCAGCCTCACCCGGCAGCGGATCGGCTTCCATCTCGGGCTCATCGAGCAGGTCGAACACGCGCTCCGCACTCGCCAGCGCGCTCTGCAGCGAGTTGAAAGTGAACGACAGCTGCGTCATGGGTTCGGACGCCCCGTAGATAAACTGGAAGAACGCCTGGAACACGCCGACGGTCATGTGGCCGGCGACCAGCATGCTGCAGCCCACCAGCGCGATCACGATCTGCGCCAAACGGCCGATAAAGCGAACCGCAGGGCCTACGGCATTGATCATAAAGTCGGCCTTGGTACTCACGCGCGCTAGCTCCCTCGAGGCCTCGTGCACCTCGGCAGAGCTCTGATGCTCGCGGTTAAATGCGCGAATCACCAAACGGCCCGAATAGCCTTCCTCGACCGCGCTCGTGATTTTGGACACCCACTCCTGACGCTCGCCCGTCACATCATGCGTACGGCGCGAAACCACCTTGGTCACCAGCAGCGATACCGCCGTAAAGCCCAAAAAGACCAACGTGAGCTTGACGCTATAGAAAAACATCATGATGATGGCACCCGTCACGGTACCGATCGATACCAGCAGCTGCAGCAATCCGCGCTGCATACTCTCGGACATCTTGTCCAAGTCATTGGTCGCACGGCTGACCACTTCACCGGGGCGATGCGCGTCAAAGTAGGCGAGCGGCAGGCGGCTGAGCTTCTGCGCGATGCGGTTGCGCAGACGCAGGTTGAGTCGCTCGGCGACGCTCGACATCAAAAAACTCTGCAGCGCATAGAACGATCCGGCGGCCGTCCAGATCAAAAAGTAGACAAAGATGGTCTTACCGCACTGGTCCCAGGTGATGCTGAAGGTCGTTCCGCTGGCAAACGCCACCTGTATATGGCCCCACAGCTCGTCGATAACATGAGCGCTATATGCCGGCGCGGCGGTGTTAAAGATGACGTAGAACACAATGCTCGCGAATACAATATAGAAGCGCCAATGGTCGCCGGCGGCCTCGCTCCACAAGCGGCGCACCGTCGCCCAGGTATCCCGGGGCGTCTCGTCCTCTTCTTCGTCGTCCACGTCGCGCATACGCTCTGCCTCGGCACGGGCGCGCTCGTCCTCGGCACGCTCGTTTTCCTCGTACAGCGCCTGGCGACGAGCTTCGCGCTCGGCCGCGGCCCTGGCGGCGGCATCCAGCTCGGTCGACGCGGCAGACTGCTCGACCGCTTCCTCGGCCGCGTCCACAACGACGGCATCGATAGCGTCGCTGCGCTTCTTGAGCTCCTCGGTCATGCTACTCACCTCCCTTCATCTGCGATTCCGCGATGGCGCGGTACACCTCGCAGGTTTCCATAAGTTCCTCGTGCGCGCCCAGGCCCACGACCTCGCCATCCTTGAGCACGACAATCTGGTCGGCATGCAAAATCGTCGAGATGCGCTGCGCGATGATGAGCACCGCGGCGTCGCGCGTCTCGTCCTGCAGCGCATGGCGCAAGGCCGCATCGGTCTTAAAGTCCAGGGCCGAAAAACTGTCATCGAAGATATACAGATCGGCATGCTTCATGAGCGCACGGGCAATTGCCAGACGCTGGCGCTGGCCGCCCGAAAAGTTCGTGCCGCCCTGGGCAACCGGAGTATCGAGCCCCTGCGGCTGATCGAGCACAAAGGTGCTCTGGGCAACCTGCAGCGCATGAAGCATGTCCGCCTCGGTCGCGTCCTCGTTGCCAAAGCGCAGATTGCTTGCCACGGTGCCCGAGAACAGCCACGCCTTCTGCGGCACATAGGCGATGCGCCCGCGAATCTCATCTTGCGAAAGCTCGCGCAGGTCGATGCCGTCCAGGCGAATGGCGCCCTTGGTGGCATCGTGGAAGCGCAGCAGAAGCTTTGCCACCGTCGACTTGCCCGAGCCCGTCGAGCCCACAATCGCGGTCGTCTGACCGCGACGACAGGCAAAGCTCAGGTCGCACAGGGTGTCCTCGTCGGCATCGTCAAAGCGAAACGACATGTGGTCGAACACGGCAACAGCATCCGCATCGTCCTCGGAGGCAGGCGTCCCGTCACCCAGCGTACGCTCGCCGTCCACGATGCTCGGCTCAATCTCCAACACCTGCTGCGCACGGTTCAGGCACGCGGCAGCACGCGGAAGCGTCAGCACCACCATCTGGGCCATCATCACAAAGAACAGGATCAGAATTGCATACTCCAGCACCGCCGAGATGCTCGCGATCTGCATGGCGTGGGCGCCCACCCGGTTACCGCCCACCCACAGCACCGCCACCTCGGCGATGTTCATCAAAAAGAAGCTGGAGCTGTCAAGGCCCACAAACAGGTGGTTGACCTTTATGGCGTTGGCGGCGTAGTCGCTAAACACCTCGTCCAGGCGCCGCTCCTCGTGATGCTCTTTATTAAAAGCACGAATAACGCGCACGCCCACAATATTCTCGCGCAGCACCACGTTCATGCGGTCGATAAAGCCCTGTAGGCGCATAAAAATCGGCGCCGCATTGGCAACCGTAAAGACCGCCGCAACCAGCACGATCGCAACCACGACGCCCAGAAGCATGCCCATGGCCGGATCGATGAGCCAAGCGAAGATGATGCCCGCCACCGCCAGGAACGGCACCGGCAGCACCAGCTGAATCGTCTGAAGGACAGCCTGTTGAATCACGTTGATGTCGTTGAGTGAGCGTGTGATCATCGATCCGGTGCCAAAGCGCTCAAAATCGCTGGCAGACAGCTCGAGTGATTTGTCGTAGACGGCATTGCGGATGTCGCAGGCCACGTTAGCCGCCAGACGCGCCGAAAGATAGCAGCCCAGCACCGTGCCGCCGCTAGCCATGCTCGTCGCGATAAACATGTATAGGCCGTTGCATAAGATGTAGTCGACATCGCCCGTGGTAATACCGGTGTTGACCATGTTCGCCAGCATCGTGGGAACCAACAGCGTACCGACGTTATCCACCAGCAGCGCCAGCAGCGTCACTGCGACAAGCCCTCGATAGGGCTTCAAAAACCTCATTAACAGTCGCACGACTCACCCTCACCTTGATTCTCGGCAGCGATATGCTGCTTAAAGACATCGCACTCATCGCCGAGCGCATGGGAAAATTTTTCGATTAGGCGCATGATTTCGCGCTGTTCCCAGGGCTCGAGCACTTCGAAAGCCTGTTGCTCGGCTTCTTGCGCCGGCAGCGCATATTGCTCGGCAAACCGCATGCCCGCTTCGGTCAAACGCACAACCTTGTTCTTACGGCTGCCTTCGGCAAACTCCAACGTCGCGAAGCCCCGCGCCGTCAAGGTTTTAATTGCCGAGTTGATGGTCTGCTTGCTGTAGAACCATTCGCTTGTCAGACGGCTTACGGCAATACTGCCGCCTGCCGTGCTGGTATCGACGAGCATCCAGTAAGCGCAGTCCGAAAGGCCGCAGGCGCGCGAGAACTCCGAATAGATATGGTCGAGTCCATTGAGCAACCGGTCGAAGTCGGCCGGCGTAACCGCACTATTCATCTATCCCACCATTCGATTGTCCGATTTTTGACCAATTTTATGTCTCTAGATTAGTCCGAGTTTTGACTATCGTCAACAGGTTCTCCGCAAATGCCTGCACTTTTATGGCCTATCGGCAGAAAAAGACCGCCGGCGCGGGGGCGGCGCCAGCGGTCACGTGAAAATCGGGTTTTATTGCCTGTTAAGCGGCGACGGCCTCGTAGACCGTAGCGCCCGAGAAGCTATCGTGCAGGCTTTTGCCGCAGATCCAAGGCAGCTCGACGACCTCGCAGAGCGTGTTGACCAGCTCGGAGCAGTCAGTAAAGTGGCCCTTATCGTTGAGGGCCTCGCAATCCTGAACACGCCAATAGCCATCGGTGTGCGTGATGTAGTACTCGTGATCGCCAATCGTCACAAAAGCGCGCGTCTTGGAACGCAGCAGCTTCAGAAATCCTTCGAAATCGGTCTCGACGACATCTCCAGCCTGGAACATGATAGTTACCTCCTGGCCCAGCGCACCACGGCGCGTTGATAAACGTTGGTACTCCTTTAGTAAAACCTTTATCAGAGGTTATGCGTTCGTCATTTAGGCAAGTGGTAAAAACCGCAGGGCAGACGGGATAAAACGTTTAACCATCCCATTGGTTTGTCACATTTTGAAGGTACTTTTATGCAAACCTACTTTCCCAATTGGAATCTATCCTTTTGCCGGGCAATTGACCGTCTATCGTTTGAGCCCGACGGGTATGAACGGGGCATCTGCAACGCCACCGCAAGGAGACACCATGGAGACTATCGAAGCGCTCATTCACCGCCGCAGCTGCCGCAAATACAGCGATCGTCCCGTCGAGGCCGAAAAGCTTGCACGTATTATCGAAGCCGGCCAATATGCACCGAGCGGCATGGGCCGCCAGCCGGTGACGTTTGTCGCCGTCACCGACCCCGCGACCATCGAGCGTCTCTCACAGCTCAACGCCCAGGTCATGGGCAGCAACAGCGACCCCTTCTATGGCGTCAAGACCGTTGTGGTGGTGCTGGTTGACCGCAGCGTGCCCACACATCTGGAAGACGGCTCGCTCGCCATGGGCAACTTGCTCAACGCCGCCTATGCACTGGGTGTCGATTCGTGCTGGATTCATCGCGCGCATGAGGTCTTTGACTCGCCCGAGGGCCTGGAGCTGCTGGCCAGCTGGGGCCTGCCCGCCGACGGCAGCCTGCGCGGTGTCGGTAACTGCATTCTGGGCTATGCCGAGGACACGCTACCCGAGGCAAAGCCGCGCCGCGACAACGTGGTGTACGTTAGGTAATTTGTTCCGCCGTTCTACCGAACGGCGGACCACTTGACGCTGCGCGAGCCGCATTCACGCCAATCTGACATTCAATTTCGAGGGCGCGACCAGAAGGTCAGTGCCCTCTTATTTCACGTCACCTTGGCGCAAATGCGGCCCGCTCGCTGTTGGCGACTGACATCGAATGAGCTGCTGCTGGCATTCGACACTTGGGCAGCTAAAAGGCCCCGTTCCAAATTTGCTACCCCACTAGCAACTTATCTTGCCGATGGATTTGTCGTCGTTTCATTCGTTCGAGTCGTTTCGGCGCCATCGCCCTGTTCGCCCTCGTCCTTTTGCGCATCGGCGATGGTGGAGGCCGCCGCAACGATACCGCGCTGGGGCGCGACGCCCGTCTGGGTCTGAACACCCTCGACAACTTCTGTGCCCGCATGCGCGAGCTCGGGCGACTTAAACATTGCGTCCAGATTGGCCCCGCCGCCGGCGTAACCGAGCGCCGCGAGCGCGATAACAATCACCGCGACAACGACCGCGATCGGAACATAGCGATGCCAGCCTGCGGGATTGAGGCCGCTACGGCGAGCAGCGCTACGGCTAATGTAGCCGAGCGTTCCATCGTGCTTGAGCTTTGACCCCACCACACGTTTACGGCCCCACAGCGATGATTCGGCCTGCATGGCCAAGCGAGCGCTTGCCGAAGGATAACCATATTTAGTGCGTTTGAACGAGCCGTCGAACCCCGAGGCGCTTTTGCCCCACGTCCGTGAAGTCGTGCGACGGTTGACCGGCGCCGCGGGCTTTCGAGCCCGATTTGTTTTGAAGTCTCCGCCATACTCCCCGCACGCCGCAACACAGTCGAAACAATACTGCTTTGGACTGTATCACACGCGCCGCGCGCGGTCACGGGCGCCTCGCTTAACGGTCGTCGTCCTTCAGCAGGCGCCACAGGGTCGTACGGCTTATGCCTAGCACTTCGGCAGCTCGGGTCCTGTTGCCGTGAAGGTGGTCTACGACCAGCCGTGCGATATCGCGCTCGGTATCGGCCAGTGGGCGCAAGATATACAGATCGCTATCGAGCGTCGGGGCACCAAAGGTCGCGGTCTTGATAACGTCCTCCTGGGCGAGCACCTCCTCCGCCACCGCCCGTTCGGCTGTACCCGTCCTCACTAATATATAAAGTCGTTCCGAAACCTCACGAAGCTGTAGATAGTTACGGGGCCATCGATAGGCATCGAGTGTCTTTGCCGCCGCGGACGACAAGGCGGGTGTTGCCGTCTCAAACATATCTGCCAGATACTCCAGATAGCGCGCAACCTTTTCCGACGCGCCGCCCTGCTCGGCAATCGCCGGCGCTACACTCACTGCACAGGCCAGACGCTCGGTTACAAAAGCAGCCTGATCGCTTTCGCCGCCGCCTGGCATGTCGTTTGCCGTCAATACCACATGGCAACGAGTTGCGAGCGCCGTGTCGATCATTGCGGACACGAGCTCGCGCAGGCGTTGGGGACCAACAGCATGCCAGCCGCCCATGCAAAGTGTCAGCCCCGTTTGGAATAGCGGCGATTCGGAACTTTTGAGCAGATGGCGCCAACCGCGATCCGTAAGCTCATCGAGCGCAACGGACACAAAGGGCTGGTCGGCATAGGGTCCATCCAGGTACAGGCGTTTTGCAATCTGATCCTGTCCCACGCCCAGCTCGCCCTCGAGCATAAGGGGCACTCCGCGCGCATAGCTCTCCCGTACGGGGGCAGCGACCGCTGCCGCGTCTTCGACGATGCCGTACGCGCTCGATTCGTAGCGGGCCTCAACTTCGTCGGCGTTGAGCCACTCGATGCCCGCATGCGCCGCGGCGGCGCGCACCTCGCGGACCACGATGACCCAAAGGCCCCCGCCCTCTTTGTCGGTGGGGCGAACGGTCAGGCTCAGGCGCGTACCCGCACGCCCCATAACCAGACGCGCGCCGTCTCCTATGCGGTCGAGGCGCTCAGCGACAAAAGCCGCCACATCCCGCTCAAGCGCCGCGTCATTCATGGTCGAGATCGCGACGTCCCCACGCGCATCGATTGCCAATGCCGAGGCCCCGGCAGCAGCTAGGGCATCGGTCAAGATGTTCAGCTTGGCATCGCTATCCATGATTTGCCCCTGTCCGCGGCGACGTGCAACCGCCGACGGTCGCACGACCGAGTGTTTCAAAATTGAACGATATTGCTCACCAAACACTATAGGGCAGAAAGCGCCGTCCTGCGAGTATAGGTGTTGCCCCGCATCGCCATCCTGGCGGGGCGATAAGAGCTCTTCGGGATCTATTAACCTGCGGACAAGCCATACCCGCAAGAGCTCCTATCGCTCCACCGCGAGGATGCGGCCACCAGCAACCAGCACGTAAATGGGCTACTTCTCTACCAGATTCCCAGCACGTGCTGCATTCCCAAACCCATGCACGCAATGCCAATCCAGCAGCAAAAGCCCAATGCGATGGGCTTGCCGCCTTTTTTGACCAGCTCGACGATATCGGTATTAAAGCCAATAGCCGCCATGGCCATCACGATAAAGAACTTCGACAGCTCCTTGATGGGCGCCGTAACGGACGCGGGAAGCTGAAACACTGTGGTGACCACACTCGCCAGCACAAAGAACAGCACAAACATGGGAAACGCGCGCTTAAGGGAGAACGTGCTTTTGGCGTCGCCGCCGGCCTTGCGCGCCAGATGCATCTGCCAGCATGCGAGGACCAACGTGATGGGAATAATGGCCAGCGTCCTGGTGAGCTTGACTACCGTAGCGCTCTCGAGCACATTGGCGCCGGGATGCATACTGTCCCAGGCGCTCGCCGCAGCCGTTACAGACGAGGTGTCGTTGATAGCGGTACCGGCAAACAGGCCAAAGCCCTCGTTGGTCAGCCCAAGCATGCCTCCAAGCGTTGGAAACACGAGCGCCGCGATAACGTTAAACAGGAAGATGACCGAAATAGCCTGGGCAATCTCGCGATCGTCGGCATCGATGACGGGCGCGGTCGCGGCGATGGCGGAACCGCCGCAAATCGACGAACCCACACCCACAAGCGTCGCGATCTTGCCCGGCACGTTCATAACGCGGCAGAGCACAAAAGCGATGATGAGCGAGGTCAAGATCGTAGCCACGATAATCGGCAACGACTGGGCGCCTTTGGACAGAATCTGCGAGAGGTTCATGCCAAAGCCAAGCAGGATAACCGCGTACTGCAAGACTTTTTTAGACGTATAGGTGACGCCGGCGGCGAGCTGTTCGCGACGATTCTTGGGAAAGACGAGCGCCAGAACCATGCCAAAGAGGATGGCAAATACCGGCCCACCGACCACCTCAATCTGTTTGCCGAGCAACGACGCAGGGATGGCGATGATCAGGCAGAACAAGACACCCTTCCAGCGCTCGCGTACGATATTTACCAGTTGCATATGGGATTCCTTCTTTCTATTTCACGTTTGCGACGGCTTATGATACGGCAACATCGAGCACAGCCATACGCAAAAACAGACTAAGATGCCGCAATAGTTCTCGGGCAACAACCGAATTACCCAGCGCGGAGAGCTGATTCGCGGCATAATTAACAACTGACATATGAGTGTGATAGAACAGTTGCGAGGCACTATGGAAGAATCGATGCACGTCGGCGAGCAGGAAACGAGCCTACAGGACCAGTCCTACCACACCATTCGACGCAAAATAGTCTACCTGGACTACAAGCCGGGCGAAAAGCTGGGCGTCAAGCAGCTTTGTGACGACCTAGATATGGGGCGCACCCCTGTGCGCGAGGCACTGGTGCGTCTGGCGCAAGAGGGCTTAGTGCGCACCGTGCCCCAAAGCGGCACCTATGTCTCGCCCATCAACCTCACCCTTGCCGAGAGTGCCTGCTACATTCGCGAACACCTGGAAAAGCAGGTGATTGTGGAGTGCTGCGCCCGTGCCACCTCGGTAGCCATCGAGCAGCTCGACCGAGCCATCGCGCTGCAGGAAAAAGCCATGGCCGAAGAGGACCGCATCGGCTTCTTTTTAAGCGACAACCTCATGCACCGCATGATCTTTAGCATCGCGTGCCGCAGCACCGTGTGGTCGTGGCTCGAGGCGACCAATGCCGACCTGGAGCGCTTCCGCTGGCTGCGCGCCGCTACGCAGGCGCTCGACAATCAGGAGATTGTTAACGAGCACAAGCAAATCCGCCGCGCCATCGCCGGTCGCGATCCTATCGAGGCAAGCTTTTTGGTCAGCAAGCACCTGCATATGATGTTCCGCAACCAGACCGAGGTCCTGGACCAATATCCCGAGTACTTCGAGACCAGCAAGCTCCGCTAACCTGCCAAAAAGGGACAGGTTTATTTTGGCAGGTTTTACCTGGGCAAATGCAACAAGGCCCAGCTCCGCCGCAACGAAGCCGGGCCTTAGTTGTTAGGACGTAGGAACTCGATTACTCTACTGTGACACTCTTGGCCAGGTTGCGGGGCTGGTCAACGTCGCAACCGCGCAGGATGGCAACCTCGCGGGCGAGCAGCTGCAGCGGAACGCTCGCCGTGATGGGGCTGAATACGTCGCGGACGGCCGGCACGCGAATGACGCAGTCGGCGATCTTGTTGATTTCCTCGTCGCCCTCGGTAGCAACGACGATGACCTTGGCGCCGCGCGCCTTGCACTCCATGAGGTTCGACACCGTCTTGTCGTATGTTGCGCTCTTGGTTGCAACCGCGATAACGGGGAAACCCGGGTCGATCAGCGCGATAGGGCCGTGCTTCATCTCGCCGGCAGCATATGCCTCGGCATGCAGGTAGCTGACCTCCTTGAGCTTGAGCGCGCCCTCGTAGGAAATGGCGGCGCCCATGCCGCGACCCACGAACAATGCAGACTGCGCGTCCTTGCAGACAAGCGCGGCCTCGTGCACGGCCTCGGTCTGCGTATCCAGGATCCACTGGATCTGCTCGGCCGTATCGGAAAGCTCGCGGAACAGCATGCGCGCCTGCTTGGTGGTCAGACGGTACTTAACCTGCGCCAGCAGCAGGGCCAAAAGCGTAAGGCTCACGACCTGACCGATGAAGCTCTTGGTCGAGGCAACCGCAATCTCCTTGTTAGCCTTGGTGTAGATAACGCCGTCGCTCTCGCGCGCCACCGGGCTGCCCAGCACGTTGGTGATGCCAAAGACCTTGGCGCCCTTGATGCGCGCATCGCGAATGGCGGCAAGGGTGTCGGCCGTCTCGCCCGACTGGGACACGGCCACGACAAGCGTTGTCGGCGTGATGATGGGGTTGCGATAGCGGAACTCGCTTGCCGCCTCGACCTCGGTAGGAATACGAGCCCAACCCTCAATAAGGTTCTTGGCGATAAGTCCGGCATGGTAGCTGGTGCCGCAGGCAATCACATACACGCGGTCGATATCGTTGAGCTCCTCGAGCGAAAGGCCCAGCTCGTCGATATCGAGCTCACCGGCGGGGGTCATGCGGCCCACCAGGGTATCACGCACGACGCGAGGCTGTTCATGGATCTCCTTAAGCATAAAGTCGGGATAACCGCCCTTTTCGGCCATATCCAGGTCCCAGTCGATATGGGTAAGCTTGGGCTCAATCACGTTGCCAGCCTCGTCGGTATACTCGACGCCTGCGGGCGTAAGCTTGGCAAACTGACCGTCTTCGAGCACCACGACATCGCGGGTGGCATCGATAAGCGCGATCACGTCGGAGGCAACGTAGGAGCCGGTTTCGCCGACACCGACCACAATCGGGGAGTCCTTGCGGGCCACGGCGATCACGCCGGGCTCATCGGCAGAAACGGCGGCCAAACCATAGGCGCCCACCACGTGGGTGCAGGCCTCGCGCACAGAAGCCATCAGGTCGTGTGTCTCGGCATAGGCCTCTTCGATCAAGTGCGCAAAGACCTCGGTGTCGGTCTCGCTCTTAAAGTGATGGCCGCGGCCCTCCAGCTCCTCACGCAGCTCGGCGAAGTTCTCGATGATGCCGTTGTGGACGATGGCGATGCGACCGTCGCAGCTGGTGTGGGGATGGGCGTTGACAACGGAGGGCTTGCCGTGGGTAGCCCAGCGGGTGTGGCCGATGCCGCAGGTGGCGTCGCTGTCGACATTGGTAAGTTCGCTCTCCAGGCCCGCGACCTTGCCCACGCGGCGAATGACGTCGAGGTGAGCCGCCGTGCCCTCGCCCACCTCGAGTGCGACGCCCGAGGAGTCATAGCCGCGATATTCCATACGCTTAAGGCCCGTGACAAGGATGTTCTTTGCAATATCAGAGCCGGTGTAGCCGACAATTCCGCACATAGGATAAATCCCTTCGCTCGCGTGACTGCAAAACGTCCACGCACAAGGGGCGCTGAGACGTATAACGTTCGAGTATTGTACTCACGCAAGCGCAAGCTGATATACCAGAAGTGGTATCTCAACTTAGATACCACCCGATGCACACACGTTCAGCCGGTCCAAACCACCACAAAGGTGCCTGTCCCCTTCGTGGTGGTCGCGTTGGCAATAGCGTTTCCCCAGATAAAACCTGCCTAAATAAACCTGTCCCTAATTGGCAGGTTTTGACACCCTAGGGACGGGCGATGCTACAATCTGGCTTGTACTTGAAACGCATCAAAGGGGCCGCTATGGCAAAGGTAAAAATCAGCGACGTCGCGCGCGAGGCAGGGGTCTCGCTGGGCACGGTATCCAACGCGCTCAACCATCCCGAAAAGCTGCGCCCCGAGACCCTCAAACTCATCAACGAGACCATCAATCGCCTTGGCTACCTGCCCAACCAAAGCGCCCGCCAGCTCGCAGGAGGCACCACCAAGTCCTTTGGCCTGGTCCTCCCCCGTCTCGACCACGGCTTCTCGCTCCAAATTGCCAGCGGTGCCCACAACGAGGCCCGCAAGCACGGTTACGACCTGCTTATCGCCAACGCCGATAACGACGACATCCTCGAAGACCACTACCTGCGCTATTTTATGGGCACGCAGATGTCCGGCGTCATGGTTCAGCCCATGGCATCCCCCGATTGGCACCCCGCCATGACCAAGATGCCCGTGCCGATTGTCCATCTGGACATCCACTGTTCCGAGCCCGGTTACTACGTGGCCGCCGATAACGAGGCACAGGGGCGCATTATCGCCGAGCTCGCCATTGCCCGCGGCGCACGCCATATCACCGTTGTGGGCAGAGCGGCATTTATGCAGCTCACCCTGCGCGTGCTTGGCATTCACAAGGCCCTCGCCCTTCATCCCGACATCAAAATTGAGGTCATTGACGCCGGAGAATGGAATACCGCTGCCGACGGTTACGGCATCGGCGCCCAGATTGCCGAGCGCTCTGCTGACGAGCGTCCGGATTTTGTCATCGGCCTAACCGACGTATTGGCCTCGGGTGTTATCTCGGCGTTGATCGACAAAGGCATCTCCGTCCCCAAGCAAGTTCGCGTGGCCGGCTGCGACGGTAACCCGCTTGCATGGAGCGGGTCGGTCCCGCTCACCACGGTAGCACCGCCTGGCTACGAAATCGGCCGCAAGGGCGTGCAGCTGCTCGTGGAGCAAATCGAGAACAAGGCGCCGACAAAAACCAAACGCGTCCGTATCGGCTCCGCCGCACGCACCGTCACCGAGGCCACAGCCGCCGAGGACATCAACCGTCAGGAACTCGTGCGGCCGTTCCTGCTCGAGCGCGCCAGTACCCAGGCGAGCAGCCAAGCCGAAGCCACCGCCATCAACCTGGGCGCGTATCTATAGCACGTCGACCAGTATGCCAAAACGCAGCTTAAGCAAAAGAGGCCCGGCCATTGCCGGACCCCTTATGCTTAAGCGTAAATGTGGGCAATTGCCCGTTTCAACGCCGCAGCTGTCTAGCGCACAGCCTTGACCGCCGCCGTCAGGTCGAACAGCGTATCGAGCACGGCCTCGCAGCCATCCACCACGTCCTGCGGCAGCGGCACAATGTCGGGGACGGCAAAGACATGGCAGCCGGCCGTAATACCCGAGACGCAGCCGTTGCGTGAATCCTCGACCACGGCGCATTCCTCGGGGGCGAAGCCCGCGCGCTCGCAAGCAAGCAGATACATCTCGGGGTCGGGCTTGCCGTGCACGACGTCCTCGCCGCAGGTCACCGTCTCAAACTTGTCAAAAAGGCCGACCATCTTAAGGTTGCGCTCGGCCGTAGCGAGGCGCGACGACGTCGCTAGACCCACGTGATAGCCCGCAGCCAGCAGCTCGCCTATGCACTCGGCGGCACCGGCCTTAAGCTCCAAATCGGTCTTGACCATCTCGTCGCGAATCTCCTTGTGGCGAACATAGATCGCCTCGGTGGTTTCATGGCTGCCGTAATGCTTATCAAGGATGTCCATGACATCGGGCAGAGTGCGGCCGATAAACTGATGGATCAGCGCATCATCAATCGCGACCCCCAGCTCGGCAGCGCCCGCCTTCCATGCCTTGATGCCCAAACGCTCGGTATCGACCAGCGTTCCGTCCATGTCAAAAATTACAGTCTTGATCATATCGGTCCCCTCACCGGATTGCATTACGGCCACTCTAGCGCACTTTACAAACTTGTATATAACGTATATAGCATATTGCACTATCGTTACATAGGCAAAAGTCATATGACGAGCAGTCCGATAGGATTATAGTTTTCGACCGAGTACTCAATGGTAAGGATTGTTTTATGCTTTCAGACACTACCGCACCTGCAAAGGAGCTTCAGGACAAACTCGCGGCGCTCGAACAGCTGCTTTTGGCATACGGACGCGTCGCCATCGGCTTTTCCGGTGGCGTCGACAGCAGCTTTTTGGCCGCGGTCTGCGCCCGCATCATGCCTGCCAGCACGCTTCTCGTTCACCTCACCACGCCGCTCATCGGCACGCCCGAACAGACCTCGTTTGAGCGATCCGTTGACAGGCAAACCAATGAGGGACCGCATTTTAAGCTCCCCGTGCTCAATCTTTCGGTCGATCAGTTGCAGCTCCCCCAAGTAGCCTGCAACGACGCCAACCGTTGCTACCACTGCAAGCACGCCGGCTTTACCGCCATCGTCAACCACGCTAAGTCGCTCGGCTTTCCCACCGTCATCGATGGCAGCAATGCAAGCGATCGCGGTGACTACCGTCCCGGCATGCGCGCTGCCAAAGAGCTCGGCGTACGCTCCCCTCTTATGGAGGTCGGCTTTACCAAGGACGAAGAGCGCGAGCTGCTGCGCGCATGGGGCTATCCCGTTTGGAACCTGCCGGCGGGAGCCTGTCTTGCCACGCGCGTCCCCACAGGCGAGGAGCTTACGCACGAGAAGGTCGATTTAATCCGCGCCTGCGAGGACTACCTGCACGATCTTGGTCTGTCGCAGGTACGCGCGCGCTTGGTCGGCGGCCGCATGCGTATCGAGGCCGCTCACGCAGATGTCGCCAAAATTGCCGCCCTCGGCGGTGCTACCGTCAATGCCGAGGGCAAGACCCCGCTGCCCGCCGCCATCGAGTCCGCGCTGCGCGAGCTGGGCTGCGCCCACATCTCCCCCGAAGTCACCCCCTACATCCACGGCAATATGAACCTTTAGGTTACGCCGTTTTACAAACGGCGTAACTGCTCGGCGCTGCGCGGGCTCCGGGCACGGCAATCTGACGTTCAACTTCACGGGCGCGACCAAAAGGTCAGCGCCCGCTTGTTTCACGTCACCTTACCGCACCCGGAGCCCGCTCGCTCGCATATGCTCAACCTGCACTGCGTTAACTGACCTGCCAAAAAGGGGCAGGTTTGTTTTAGCAGGTATTATCTGGGGAAATATCACGAGGCAGTCGCCCCTCTAGCACCCATCTACTTCGAGAGACCCAAGAGAGGCGACTCAGCCGCATCTACCTCTTCCGATAGCGGCGGTTGCGGCTCGTCGATGAACCCATTACTTCAATGAGTCCTTTATCCGCCATTTTTGGCAGATGGTAACGGACGGACGAAATCTTAACCCCCGATGCAACCGCTATTTCTCGCGCCGTCATATCCATTCCGGCGCTGAGAGCCTCCAGGATCCTATCCGCCGTCGAAGCTGACAATTCTCTGCTCATATCGATAATTTCAAACGTGTCTTTGCCACATTTTGACAGGACATGTTTATCGACAAGGCCCCCGCAGATCAGGCGAATGTCATCCGAATCCCACTTCAAAGCCTCTCGTATTTTTTGAACATCGCATACGCACCCATGCTCCCGCATAAACATGAGCAATGTTTCCTCGCGATGCGTCAGTTCGGTGTCCACATGGCCCTGAATCCACATGCGGTTTTCAGCAAGCTCCGCCCCGTGCCGGGAAAGCAGCACCGTAAACGAATCGGCCTTAACGATAAATTTCGGCCTGCCAAGCGAACGAGACTCCATCTCGCGAATCATAGCCGGGATGCCAGATCCCTGACTTTCCGCAACAGCCCCCTCAGCATGCTCTAACGGCGTCGCCCCCATCAGACTCATGAGCTTTGGGTTTCGGCAGCGCGATTCCCCGTCCGCAAGATTGTCCACCGTCTTTCCGCCCCAAAGCCCGCCGGGGTTTTTGATCTCTATTCTGTCTGGGTAGATATCGACGCTCACGGCCTGCCCCACAAACATGGGCGAATACTCTCGATGGATGCAGGCATTCGCCAAGGCCTCGCGCAAAACCTCCTGGGGTACTTCCCAATCTTCCCTTCTACCAGCGCCTCGCACTATCGCCGCTTTGCGCAAGTTTCGTCCGATCGCAGCGAGGGCATCTTCGATGCAAGCCGGAATCGGGCCATCGCACAACTGGCGGTCAATAAACCGGGGTTGCCCAGGAGCAGATTTTTCCACATCGGAATGAACGGCGACATCGATCATCAGCTTAGGATAGAACTGCTGGGGGTAGATTCCCGCCGACAGCAGCCCCGCGAGCTTCACAGCTCCATCCTTTGTAGTGATATTGAGTCTGGCCAGCTGCTTTTCCAGCGTATCGGCCCCGCGCAAAACGCGCGGGGTCTGCAGCCGGCGATTTGCGATAATGGACCGCACGACATCTGGATCCAAATCCTCGACTGTTGCCTCCGAAACCACCGTACCGTCTGCATCGCTCGGAAGCAACGCACTCTGTAGCTCATATAGCTCAGCGGGCGACATCTTGATATCTTTATCATCCACGCGCTTGTAGCTACCGTTCTGCACGCCGCGCGCGCCGATATAGCATGGCTTCGCTTTGAGCTCAAGTTCAAAGATGCGCACCAGAAGTACCTGGAGCCCGTCGACCTCGCCTCGATCAAGCTCATACCGTGGCGCATGGGTCACCACCGCCGCTGAGCCTCCGTCTCCGATACCCGAAACAAACTGGTCGCGCACCCTGTCGATAGCAAAGTTGGCAGAAGGAACAAATCCTTCGGCTTCGTTCAGGCCCAAAATAATGAGCCCGCCCGCAGTGTTCGCAAAAGCACTCACTGTCTCCCATACGTCTGCACTCAATTTATTCGTGCAGGCTTTAACTTCTACCGATGCGTCATCGGTCCCCCGCCTGCGAAGGCGCTCAACGATAAGGCCAAGAGGTTCATCCAACAGCATTGGCATTCCGTCTCTCTAAAACAATAGATTTATCTCTCTAAAGCTTAGTATATCTCTCTAACTTTAGAGAGATGAGCACCTTCTTTTAGAGAGAAATTTAGAGAGATGTATCGAATTCACTGCTAGATTACCTAAGGCCATCTCTCTAACCGACGTTCTCTTTAGAGAGACGTTTAGAGAGACGAGCGCATCTCTCTAACCATGGGCTCCGCTCTTTAAAGCGTACACATCCCAACCGTGCCATAAGTTGCGGCGGGCATTACCCCGCCAACCCGCCAAAAGAGGACGGGTTTATTTTGGCAGGTTTTATCTGGGAAAACGCAAGCGGGGCCACGCCGAAGCCACCGTCATCAGCCTCGGCGCATACCTTTAGCGCACGGCCCTGACCGCCGCCGTCAGATCGAACAGCGTATCGAGCACGGCCTCGCAGCCGTCCGCCACGTCCTGCGGCAACGGCACGATATCGGGAACGGCAAAGACATGGCAGCCGGCCGTGATGCCTGAGACGCAGCCGTTGCGTGAGTCCTCGACCACGGCGCATTCCTCGGGAGCAAAGCCCGCGCGATCGCAGGCGAGCAGGTAGATCTCGGGATCGGGCTTGCCGTTCAGGGTATCCTCGTTGCAGGTCACCGTCTCAAACCTATCAAAGAGGCCGACCGTCTTAAGGTTGCGCTCGGCCGCAACGCGGCGCGACGACGTCGCAAGGCCCACGTGATAGCCCGCAGCCAGCAGTTCGTCCAGGCACTCGGCGGCGCCGGCCTTAAGCTCCAGATCGGTCTTGACCATCTCGTCGAGAGCATCCCTGTAGTGGGCTTCGACCGTCTCGACGATTTCGCGGCTGCCGTAATGCTCCTCAAGGATGTCCCTGACATCAGGCATCGAGCGACCGATAAACTGATGGACCAGCGCATCATCAATCGCAATCCCCAGCTCGGCAGCGCCCACCTTCCATGCCCTCACGTCCAAACGCTCGGTATCGACCAACGTTCCGTCCATGTCAAAAATGACAGCCTTGATCATATCGGTCCCTTCATCGGCTTGCACGGCCTTCGTTACCGTCACTCTACCGCGCTTTACAGCTTGTATATAACGTATATATCATATTTGGCTTTCGCTACATGAATCAATAGCCTACCAAAAAGGGGCAGGTTTATTTTGGCAGGTTTTATCTGGGAAACGACCTGCGGCGTCTCCTGCTAGACTGGTAGATTCGCAACCGACTAACCAGGAGCCCCCATGTCGCGCAAGTCCGCCTACAAGCAAGTACTTTCCATCGGCACCGCCGTGGTGCTGGGATTTGCGCTGTTCACGGGATCACTCGACGGGGCGCCCAGACTGCTCTCGCCGCAAAGCGATGAGCAGGCGTCAGCTCTGGCCGAGAAGCAAAGCGAGAGCCCCAGCCGCACTGACGACGAGGAAGACTTGGTCGCCCGCCTCGAATCGGGAACGGCAAGCTCCACGGATTCCGAAGGCGGCCAAAGCACCGGCGATGGCTCCGAATCCACCACGACCGGCACCGTTGACGATGTCTCTTCGAACGCCACCCCCATCGACGAGGTGGAAAACCCCGATCTCGCCCGCGCCCGCGGTGTTTATCTCAGCAGTATTCCCGACTACGCCGGCAACCCCTACGTTGCCCTTCGCGCCGACAGCACGCACCCGTTGGGCATGCCGTCGTTCACGCTCGACGAGTATGAGCGTGCCACCGAAGAGGGCTGCTTTAAGAAATTCTCCAAGCTCGACAGCCTGGGCCGCACTCGCAAGGCGCTCGCCTGCGTAGGCCCCGAGTCGCTCGGACAGGGAAAGCGCGGCGATATCTCGCGTATCCATCCTGCCGGTTGGCACCAGCAGCGCTACGACTTTATTCCAGGCCAGAGCCTCTACAACCGCTGCCACCTCATCGCCTGGTCGCTCTGCGGCGAAAACGCCAACCGCAAGAATCTCCTCACCGGCACGCGTTATCTCAACGAAACGGGCATGCTGCCATTTGAGGAGCAGATTCTCGGCTACATCCGCGAGACAGGCAACCATGTGCTTTACCGTGTCACGCCTATGTACAACGAAGAGGAACTCGTCTGCCGTGGCGTGCGTCTTGAGGCGCAATCGGTCGAGGACCACGGCAAGACCCTGTGCTTCCACGTGTACTGCTACAACCTGCAGCCGCATGTGCAGATCGACTACGCTACCGGCCGCAATCAGACCTCGGGAGACTAGGGCCGGCCAAGCTGCCCCAAAACTTAAAATGAACCGTTTTCCTCCATCCCCCAGGGATCAAAAAGGGCCGCCTGGATTGCCCAGAGCGGCCCTTGCATCGGCATGTATGTTACAGGCAACGCCCAACGCTACTTGGCACGGCCCTCCTCATAGCGCTCGACCAGCTTGGCCTGAACGTCATAAGGCACCTGCTCATAGCCCGCAGGCTTCATGGTAAAGTCGCCCGTGCCGCGCGTGATGGAGCGCAGACGCGTCGAGTAATCCGTCAGCTCGGCGAGAGGCGCCTGAGCGATGACCACGGTGTCTCCGCGCTCATCGGTCTCCATACCCGTCACGCGACCGCGCGAGGCCGAGATGTCGCCCATCACGGCGCCGGCGTAGCTCTCGGGAATAGTCACCGTGATTTCCTCGATGGGCTCCAGCACCACCGGGTCGGCGTCGGCGCATGCCTTGCGCAGGCCGATGCGAGCCGCCGCGCGGAACGCCATCTCGTTGGAGTCGACGCTGTGATACGAGCCGTCGTACACAGCCACGCGAATGCCCGTAAGCGGGTAGCCGGCAATGATGCCGTCCTTCATGGTCTCCTGAACGCCCTTGTCCACGGCGGGAATGAGCGAGCGCGGAATGCGGCCGCCTACGACCTCGTCCACAAACTCATAGCCGTCGCTCGTACCGTCGGGCCCAATGAGCGGCTCTACGCGCAGCCAGCAGTCACCATACTGTCCGGCGCCGCCGGTCTGCTTCTTGTGGCGGCCCTGGGCAGTTGCCGTGCGGCGAATGGTCTCGCGATACGGGATGCGAATCGGCACGCTCTTGGCCGCGACCTTGGTACGGTCCTCAAGACGATTGAGCAGGACCGAAACCTGCGCCTCGCCCACCGCCGAAATGATGGTCTGGCCGGTCTCCTCGTCGCGGTCGATGCTCATGGTCGGATCGGCCTTGCATGCCTTCTCGATAAACGTGTAGAGCTTCTCTTCGTCGCCGCGGTTCTCGGCCTCGATGGCGATGCGGTACTGCGAGTTGGGGAACTTAAACGCCGCAGCCTCGACCTTGCCGGTAATCGAGAGCGTATCGCCCGTCTCGGCCGCCAGCTTGGGCGCCACGATGATATCGCCGGCATAGGCGTGACCGACCTCGGTCATGTCGCGGCCGCACATCACATACAGGTGAGCCAGACGATCGCTCTTGCGGGTGCGCGCGTTGATCAGCTCAAGGCCCGGCTCAAGCGTGCCCGTCAGCACCTTGATGAAGCTGATGCGACCCTGCTGAGGATCGGCCAGGGTCTTAAACACAAACGCCACCGGGCGGTCATCATCGCTCGAGATCTTGAGCGAATCACCGTCGATGAGCGGCATTTCACCATAGTCGGTCGGCGCCGGGAAGTACGTGGCGATGTCGTCCATCAGCGAGTTGACGCCCTGCTCCTTAATGCAATCGCCCGCAAAGACCGGCACAAAGATACGCTCGGCGATCGCCTTCGACAGCAGGCCTTCAAGCTCCTCCTGCGTCAGCGTCTCATCGCCTTCCAAGTACTTCATCATCAGTTCGTCGTCAGCCTCGGACACCAGCTCGCACAGATGGTCATGGGCCTCCTCGGCCTGGGCACGATACTCCTCGGGAATCTCCGACTCAACGGCTTCGGCGCCGTTGCAATGGCGCGCCTTCATGCGCACCAGGTCGATGATGCCGTCAAAGTCCTCGCCCTCGCCCCAGGGAAGGGTCACGGCGCCCAGGCGCGTGCCAAAGCGCTCCTGCAGCAGGTCCATCGTGGTCGCAAAGCTGGCCTCGGAGCGCGACAGGCGGTTTACGAACACCGCACGCGCCAGACGCAGGTCCTCGGCGGCATACCAGAGCTTAACCGTCGTAGGCTGCGGGCCGGCCTCGGCGTCGACCACAAACAGAGCCGTCTCGCAGACGCTCATCGCGGCAAAGGCGTCGCCGATAAAATCGGGGTAGCACGGGGCATCGAGCACATTGATGCGCGCACCCTTCCAGTCGATCGGCGCAATGGTCGTCGAGATGGAAAACGCACGCTTGACCTCTTCGGGGTCATAGTCGAGCGTGGGCTTGGTGCCGTCGTGGCCGCCCAGGCGGGCGGTCTTGCCGGAAAGGTGGAGCATGGCCTCGGCGAGTGAAGTCTTGCCCACCCCACCTTGGCCTACGAGCACCACGTTCCTTACATTACCGGTCTTGGGAGCACCCATAATGACCTCCTTGCAGGGCCGCGCGCAATGCGCGACGCCAACGGGGAGAGTTCGCGGTCGATGCCGTCCCGGGAGCAGCATGGTCGGCAGCCGATCCGGCTCACCCTCCAAATGTCCTATGCCACCACCCTACCCTCGCGGGCGACTGTCCATGCACACCTTTCGGCGCACGTATGAATACGGGCGGCGAGAGGAGGGGCAAACGCCTGAGGCGGTTATTAAGCCCCATCGGCGCAAATAAAAACCGCCGCAGGCCATAAGACCTGCAGCGGTTTCGCCTCAATGTCTACTTGAGCCTAGCCCTCGATACGGCTCAGGAACTCGCGCGTGCGCTGTTCGCGCGGATGGCCGATAACCTGCTCGGCAGGACCCTCCTCTACAATGCGACCGCCGTCCATAAAGACCACGCGATCAGCAACATCGCGCGCAAACTGCATCGCATGGGTCACGATCACCATCGTCATATTCTGCGCGGCAAGGTCTTTAATGACACGCAGCACCTCGGCCGTTAGCTCGGGATCGAGTGCCGAGGTCGGCTCATCGAAGAACAAGATCTCTGGATCGAGCGCCAAGGCGCGCGCAATACTCACACGTTGCTGCTGACCGCCCGAAAGCTCGCATGGCACCTTGTTCTCGTTGCCCGTAAGCCCCATCTGCGCGATCAACTCACGCGCACGTGCTTCGACCTGCTCGCGCGGGCGCTTGAGCACGCGGACCGGAGCGTCGGTAATGTTTTTCATCACGGTATAGTGCGGGAACAAATTGTAGTTCTGAAACACCAGGCCAAAGCGCGAGCGCGCCTGCTTGGGCACATCGCCTTTCGCATACACCGTGCCCGATCCCGCATCCGTCGCAACGGCTAGATCACCAAACGAAAGCGAGCCGCCGTCAAGCGTCTCGAGCAGCGTGGCGCAGCGCAACAGCGTTGACTTACCGCCGCCCGAAGGTCCGATAATCGCCACGACCTCGCCACGCTTTACCTCGAGCGAGATATCCTTGAGCACCTCATTGCCACCAAACGCCTTGCGCGCGCTCGTTATATTCATTACCGTTCCGGACACGGGAACCTCCATGTGTTGAAAAGCACGACGGAACAGGCTAGTCGTGGTAGTAGTCAAGTCGCTTTTCGGCGGCGCCCAGCAGCATCTCGACCACAAAGTTAAAGACCCAGTAGATCAGTGCCGCAATCGCAAACGGCACCATGCTCACTTGCGAGGCAACCAGTGCCTTGGCCGTCGAGAACATCTCCCCCACGCCGATGGCAAACGCCAGCGACGTGTCCTTGACCAGCGTGATGATTTCGTTGCCCATCGCCGGCAAAATGCGCTTGGCGACCTGCGGCATCACAATGTACAAAAACGTCTGCAGGCGTGAGTAACCCAGCACCTCGGCGGCCTCATATTGACCACGCGGGATAGACTGCAAACCCGAGCGATAGATCTCGGCAAAGTAGCCGGCATAGTTGATGATGAATGCCACGACGCACGCTGTCCACTTGGAATCGGGCGTGAGCGAAATACCAAAGACATAATACGGAGCAAAGTAGATGGCAAACATCTGCAGCATGAGCGGCGTACCGCGCATGACCGAAATGTAGATGCGCGCAATCCAACGCAGCGGCGCGATTTTGCTCATGCGCATGAACGCCACGGGAATTCCCAAGGGAATCGAGCCCAACAGCGTGAGCACAAACAACTGCAAACTGACCAAGAAACCCTGGCCAAGCATCTGCATCATGACCTGAATAGACAACCCAAGCTCTCTTTCACAGCAACAGAACAGCAGGTGTTAATTGAAATAGGCACAGTGCCCAAGATTGCGAGCGACAAGCCCGACGAAGCGTACTTTGGTACGCGAGGAGGGTTGGAGCCGCAAGGTTGGGTGCTGTGGCTATTTCAAAACCCAGTTGTCGAAGGATAGACCGTAGCTCGCATACTTGTCGCACAGGTCCTTGACTGTACCGTCCTCATAGAGCGCCTTGAGCGACTCGGTCACGGCGTCGGCCGACTTGGTGTCGCCCTTTTTAAAGCCAACGGCGTAGTGCTCGCTGGACAGCGGCTTGTCAAGTTGCGTATAGGCATCGGGCTTGGCGGCAAGCTGATACTGGGCGATCGAAAGGTCGCAAGCCACCGCATCGACCGCGCCGCTCTCGAGCTGCATAAAAGCCGTGTTGTACTCGCCGATGGTATCGAGCGTGGCAAACGTCGCCGCCAGATCCTTCTGGTCACCCTCTAGCACATCCTGCGCGGCAGAATCGGTCTGGGTAATCACGGTCTTGCCGGCAAGGTCGTCCCAACTCTTGATGCCCGCATCCTTCTTGACCACCAGCACCTGCTCATTGAGCATGTACGGCTCGGAGAACGTGTAGTCGTCCTCGCGGCCCTCCATGGTAAAGCCGTTCCAGATGCAGTTGATGGCGCCCGAGTTGAGCAGCGTATCCTTGGCGTCCCAGTCGATGGCCTCGTACTTGACCTCCCAGCCCTGCTTATCGGCAACTGCCTTGGCCAAATCGAGATCAAAGCCGGTGTACTCGCCATCGTCGGCCACAAAGCCATACGGAGGATAGGACTTGTCAAAGCCCACCACGAGCTTCTTAGACTCCACAGCGCCCTTGGCGTCCTTTGCCGCAGCAGAGCCGGCAGTGGAACCCTTGTCGGCACCACCGCCGCAGCCGACAAGACCAAGGCCAAGCACCGTGGCGAGCGAGCCGGCTAGACCTACAAACTGACGACGAGACATATCGGTATTCATGGTATTCCCCCTTGATGGCACTTTAGTTAAGTAAAGTGATTCATGTAACGTCCAGAATCATACACTTTACCTTGATAGAGTACAAGGGAGAAGTTGCCCGGCGCGGGCGGGGAGCGGCGCGTAATTAAGTTTCCTGCTCTACAGTCCTGCGCAAGACGGAAAGCACATTAAGTGCTTTCCTTTGCGTGCGGAACTCGCGATAAACTTAATTACGCGCCGCTCCCCGCCCGCGCCGGGCAAACGTCGTTGGACTTATCACTAACGTGAAGTGGACGCTTGTATATCGTCTGCTAGCCTGGCACGGTACAATGCTTTCAGATTTCAATTTATAAATTAGTGGGGTTACTTCATGGCAGAATCTCGTGCGGAGCGTAAGGCTCGTCGTGCTTTGATCGAGGCGGCTGAGGGGTCGGAGGAGAAAAAATCTTCCAAGAAATCCAAGTCGTCTCAGGATGCGAAGGGCAGGTCAGCCAAAGGCAAGGCTAAGGCCAAGCGCCCCAGCTTTCGTCGGGGCGAGGATAAGGCGCCTCAAGCTCGTTCCAAGCGCTCGCATAATGAGTCGTCCCGGTCCGCTCATAAGGCCGTTGATCCCAAGTCGCCCTGTTCCATCATGAAAGCTTGCGGTGGATGCACGGCGCTCAACAGGCCTTATAAGAAGCAGCTGGCGGCCAAGCAGGCTGCTATGGATGAACTTTTTGCTGCTCTTTGCGAGCGTGAGGGCATAACCGTCGATCCCATTCGCGGTATGGACGTTACTCTGGGCGACCCGGGCAAATATCCTGCGCCGCGTGGTTTTCGCCATAAGGCCGCCACTCCCTTTGCCCCCGGCAAAGGGGGCGCTGTCCGCTGCGGCTTTTTTGAGCGCGGCACGCACAGAATCGTCGCTGTTCCCGAATGCCCCGTCGAGGCACCGGGAGCCCGTCAGATTCTTAACGGCATTGCGCGTGAGGCCGAGCGCCTGCACATTCCCGCCTTTAACGAGGACAAGCATCTGGGCCTGCTTCGCTATGCCGTCGTTCGCTGCGGCTGGCGCACCGACCAGATCATGATCACCCTCGTTACCGCCCAGCGCGACCTGCCGCATGCGCAGGAATTCTTTGAGGCCATCGCCGCACTCGATCCGCGTATCGTCACCGTCGCCCAAAACATCAACGGACGCCCTGGCAACGCCATCCTGGGTGAGGAAACCCACATCGTGTATGGCGCTGAATGCATGCGCGACCAGCTACTCGGCTGCGAGTTCGATATCTCCCCCACCGCGTTCTACCAGACCAACCCGCAGCAGACCGAGCTGCTCTACCAGCTCGCTATCGACGGTATGGATCTGCACCAGGGCGATGTTCTCATGGATGCCTACTGCGGCAGCGGCACCATCGGTCTTTGCGCAGCTAAAGAAGCTCAGAACAAGGGCATCGGTATCATGTTACTTGGCGTGGAGCGCAACCCGGCGGGCATTGCCGACGCACGCCGCAACGCCGAGCTCAACGGTCTTACCCGCAGCGCCTGGTTTATGGCCGACGATGCCACCGACTACATCCTAGATGCCGCCGACAACAACGAGCGCATCGACGTCCTTTCCATCGATCCGCCGCGTGCCGGCTCTACCCCCGAGTTCCTCGAAGCCGCCTGCGCGCTTAGACCTCGCCGCATCACCTATATCAGCTGCAATCCCGTGACCCAAGAGCGTGACCTGCACCAGCTCCTCGACGGTGGTTATCGCCTGCTCAAGATCACGCCCGTCGACATGTTCCCCCATACCGACCACACCGAAACTGTAGCGGTCCTCGAGCGCCGCTAATCCACCGGTACAAGAAGGGGGCGACCCGTCTGGACCGCCCCCTTACTTGGTTTATGAACTCCGCTACATCCTCTTGCGCAGGTCACACACGCCGGCTGCCGCCATCTCGCGCAGTAGCGTCTCGCGGTCGCGCGTCACGATCAAATCCAGCGGAAAGTGAATCTCGTCGAGCATCTTGCGCGCTTGGTCGAGCTTACCAATTGCCATACCAATGTGCGCATCGGTCGAGACGCCAATTCCCACGCCCAGCTCGGCGCACCGCTCGGCAATCTTGCGGCACACGTCCCAATGCTCGGCATCCGCGCCATGCTCAAGACTGTGATTGTTGATCTCGATGATCTTGTGCTTAGCCTTAGCAGCAAGCAACACCTCGTCGATATCGAACGGCACGCCCGATCGACCCGTATGCCCCAGCATAAACACCTTGGGGTGCTCCAGAGCATTGATATACATCTCGGTCGTCTGGGCCAGCGTCGCGCCTTCAGCGAACTGCGGATTATGCACGCTTGCAACCAAATAATCCAAATTACGCGTAACCCGATCGAACAGCGAATGCTGACGGCTGTACGAATCGCCGGCAATATCGAGCGTGACAGGAGTGTCCTCGCCAAACAGGCTTCCGTCCAGCGAAACGATATCGGCCTCGGCGCCACGCAGCACCAACACGCCGCTCCAAATGCGCGGCCATATATCCTGGTTGATAAAGAACTGGTAACTGCGCAGGTCATTGGGGCAAGCCGTAACCATAGAGCTCAGATGGTCGGCAGATCCAAGCACCTGCAGGCCACGCTCTGCCGCCCAGTACACATTCTCCTCAATAGTCGAATATGCATGCGCAGAGAACATCGTATGGGTATGAATGTCACAGGAAAGCAGGTAGGGCATCAGGTCTCCTTATCCGGTATGGCCGTCGCGTATATTCATTGTACGCATAGCCTTCGATAGTCGTAAAACCGCTCCATCCCAAAGACACAACGTCCATGACAACGGGGTCCGGTTTAACACCAAACCCCGTTTCACGTAAAACATTGTAGGCAGAGCGCTCTGCTTTTAACGAAACTCGTCCGCCAACTGTTTCCAAGCGGGTAGCGAATTGATAATCGTTTCGTAACTCACGCAATAACCCAAGCGGAACCAACCCGGCATGCCAAAGCTATCCGAAGGCACCGCGAGCAACTCGTACTTCTTTGCACGCTCGCAAAAAGCGTTTGCGTCGGGCTCGAGCGCCTTCACCCACAGATAGAAAGCGCCGTCCGGCTCAACGTAGGTGTAGCCGTACTCCGCCAATGCGTCGGTGAGCGCCGTTCGGTTGCGAGCATAGGCTTCGACATCACTCGGCTCATCGATGCAGTCGATAATCACGCGCTGGAAGAGCGCCGGTGCGCACACAAAACCCAGTGTACGGGCGGCACCGGCGACGGCCGGCATAAGGCGAGCAGCCTGCGGATTGGTGTTGGGAACCAAGATCCAGCCCACACGCTCACCCGGCAGCGACAGCGACTTGGAATACGAATAGCACACGACGGTGTTCTCGTAGATTGAGGGTACCCAGGGCACCTCGGCACCGTACACGATCTCGCGGTACGGCTCATCCGAGATGAGCATAATCGGATTCTCGGGATCACGCTTGGCATTGACCTCGCGCAGAATATTGGCCAGTCGCGTCAGCGTGTCGCGCGTATATACGGCACCGGTCGGGTTGTTGGGCGAGTCGATAATGACGGCCGCCGTCTTATCAGTAATCGCCTTGAGCACGTTGCCCACACTCAACTGGAACGTGTCTTCATCGGCGGGTGCCTCGACACACGTACAGCCGGCCTTCTCAATCCACACGCGATACTCCGGAAAGTACGGGGCGATAACAATGACCTCGTCACCGGGATTGGTAACAGCGTTGAGCGTGCAGGTGAGCGAAGCCGCCGCACCCACGGTCATAAAGACATCTTTACCCTCATAGCTCGTGCCAAAACGACGGTTGAGCGACTCGGCCACAGCGACACGACATTGCGGCAGGCCTGGTGCGGGCGTGTATCCGTGCAGTTGGTCGCTCGGCAGCTCCAAGGCCTTTTTGATGGACTCCGCCACGGCAGCGGGCGCCGGAACACTCGGGTTGCCCAGCGAAAAATCGAATACGTTCTCCGCACCGATCTGTGCCTTGCGTTCAAGTCCATAGCTAAAGATCTCGCGGATGATAGAGCTTTCCGCGCCGCGAGCAAACATGGTTTCGTTGATCATCTGTTCCCCTTTCGCATAGGCGGTATTGTACGCTTTAGTCAAGCAAAGTACCGCAGCAATGTTAATTGGGGACAGACTTAAATGCGTGAAAACGCTCATTTAAGTCTGTCCCCAATCAACAGATGGCCCCATATCGCTCAAAAAAGCCTCCACAAGTTTCCCCGCGGAGGCTCTCACGACAAAGATTACTCGTCGGCCTCGGTGTCGCCATCGGCCTTTTTTGTGTCAGCAGCCTCGACATCGTCAGCGCTATCGGATGCGACTTCGGCATCTTCCTGCATGGCCGCCTGCGCAAAAGCTGCGGCATCAGCTGCCAGCTCCTCCTCGCTCATACGAGGCGTGCGCTTTTTGGTCGGCACGCCGCCCGCCTTGGCGTTGCGCTCCTCCTTGGCTGCCAGAATGTCGCCCTCGCGCTCAAGGTAGGCATCCCAGTCGTTGTCGAGCAGGGCGTTCACGGCGTCGCCTTCGACGGTCTCGCGCTCAAGCAGCACCTTCGCCATCAGATCGAGCTGATCGCGACGGGCATCCAAAATCTCAACAGCACGGCGATGGGCCTCACGCATGATGCGCTGAACCTCGATATCGATGCGGCGCGCCGTCTCCTCGGAGTAATCCTGGTGATCGGCATAATCGCGACCAAGGAACACCTGATGCTGCGCCTCGCCAAACACTTGCGTGCCCAGCTCCTCGCTCATGCCCAAACGCGTAACCATCTCGCGCGCCATCTTGGTCGCGCGCTCCAGATCGTTGCTCGCGCCCGATGTAATGTCATCGCACATGAGCTCCTCGGCAACGCGACCGCCCAAGAACACGGCAAGCTCGTCGAGCATCTCGTTCTTGGTCTTGAGGAAGTGATCCTCCTGCGGAAGCTGCAGCGTATAGCCCAGAGCCTGACCGCGGCTGACAATCGAAATCTTGTGAACCGGATCGGAGTGCTCCAGGATGTGACCCACCAGAGCATGACCGCTCTCGTGGTAGGCAATCGTGGTGCGCTCGGCTTCGGTCATCACGCGCCCCTTGCGCTGCGGTCCTGCAATCACGCGCTCCATCGATTCTTCGACCTCGTCCATCGAGATCACGGAGCGATGACGGCGAGCGGCAAGCAGCGCGGACTCGTTGAGCAGGTTTGCCAGATCGGCACCGGTAAAGCCAACGGTCATCTGGGCGAGCTTCTCAAACTTAACGTCCTCATCCATTGGCTTGTTCTCGGCATGCACGCGCAAGATCTGCTCGCGCCCCTTCACATCCGGGCGGTCGACCGTAACCTGGCGGTCAAAACGACCGGGGCGCAGCAATGCCGGATCCAGAATATCGGGGCGGTTGGTCGCGGCGATCAGGATGACCGATTCGCTTTCCTCAAAACCGTCCATTTCGACCAGCAGCTGGTTGAGCGTCTGCTCGCGCTCGTCGTGACCGCCGCCCAGACCGGCTCCGCGCTGACGTCCCACGGCATCGATCTCGTCAATGAAGATGATCGACGGAGCCTGAGACTTGGCCTCCTTAAAGAGGTCGCGCACGCGGCTGGCGCCGACGCCCACGAACATCTCGACAAAGTCAGAGCCCGAGATGCTAAAGAACGGGACACCGGCCTCTCCGGCAACGGCCTTGGCCAGTAACGTCTTACCGGTACCCGGAGGGCCCACCAGCAAAACGCCGCGCGGGATCTTGGCACCCAGCTTGCGATAACGGTCCGGATCGCTCAAGAAATCGCGAATCTCTTCGAGCTCCTCAACAGCCTCGTCCACGCCGGCAACGTCTTCGAACTTGACCTTGGGACGCGTAGCCTCGTTGGTCTTGGCGTTGGTCTTGCCAAACTGCATGTTCCTATTATTGGCGCCCATCATCTGGCGCATAAAGTAGAACATGATGGCGATCAGGGCAATCGTCGGCAGTACGCTCATCGCCAAGTCGCCCCAAAAATCGGGGTCGTTGGTGTTGACGATGTACTTAGTGTCGGGATGCTCCGCCATGAGCTCGGCAAGCGAATCGGAGCCGACATAGCTCGAGGAAAAGCTCTTGAGCTCACTCGTGTCGCCCTTGTCCTTTTTCGCCTTCCAGTAATGACCCGTCACGCTTCCGTCCTGAACCGTATAGGTCAGATCTTCGACGCGATCCTGCTTGATGGCGCTCACCATCTCGCTCGTCGCGAGCTTAACGGTATTGCTGGAGCTGGCAAAGCCGGAGCCCATATTAAAGAAGGCGTAGCCCAGAAGTGCGCAAGCCAAAAGAAAATACAGCCAGCCCGTACGTGTGGGTTTCTTGCCTCCGGGCATCCCCGGAATCTTAGGGTCCCGGGGTGTCTGGGAATTGTAGTCGTTACGGTCGTCGGGCATCTTACGAATAAACCTCCGGTTTCAAAATGCCCAGATACGGAAGGTTACGATAGCGCTCGGCATAGTCGAGGCCGTAGCCCACCACAAAGGCATCGGGGCAATGGGTTCCAACATACTTGGGCGTAATGGCCGAGATGCGATCCTCAACGTCCTTCCACAGGAAGGCGGCGACCTCCAGAGAAGCGGGCTTGCGGCTCTCAAGGTTCTTCATCAGATACTTGAGCGTCAGGCCCGAGTCCAGAATGTCTTCAACGATCAGCACGTCACGACCGCGGATATCGATATCAAGGTCTTTAATGATACGCACGATGCCCGAGGACTTCACACCGTCGCCATAGCTCGAAACGGCCATGAAATCGATATTGGTCGGCAGCTCGATCTTGCGCATCAGGTCGCCCATAAAGACCACGGCGCCGCGCAAGACCGCAATCAGCACCAGATCCTTACCCGCGTAGTCGCGCGTAATCTCCTCGCCCAGGCGAGAGACGATACCGTCGATATCCTCCTGCGTAAACAGAACCTTCTCGATATCCGGATGTTGAGAAGCCATGACAACCCTTTCTTGTGCTTAATCGCCCACACACCGCCGTATGGACGCGAACTACACATTCTAGCAGCGCACGGGGTATATTTTCCAGCCCGTGCACCATCAGCGCGGGAATACCGTCAACGCCGCACAGAAAAACTGGTGCGAGGGGCTAATCCGCGTCAACCACGCGAAGCAGATAGGCCACACGCGTCGCCGCCGTGCACTTAAAGCGTTCGTCCGCGCGAACTCCGGCGACCCACACCACGACACCCCCCGGTGCCGTCCTTACCATGGGCACGCCGGTGCGCTCGGAAACGGGAATACGAGCCTCGCACAACAAGTCGGACACCTTCTTGCTTCGGCCACTCATGCCTAACGGGCACATCACGTCTCCCGGCGCGGGACCGTCCACCCACAGGCGCGCCAATCGCGCCTCGGCAGGAACCTCGCCGCGCGAGCCCGCCAAGATCCGCTCGCTATCGCTGTTGGCAAAACCCAGGGCGGCCGCGTCCACCAAAGCTGCCACTTCCCCAGCAGCCGCAAACTCACGGGCGCGGCGCACGATATCGCATCCCGGCTCAACGGCTATCGCTTCTGTGACCAGCATACGTCCCCCGCCCAACGACATACGGCCGGGTATGGTAATCCAGTCCGCAACCAAGCCCTCACGAGCCGCCGGTGCCTTAAACGCCAGCATGCCAAACTCAACACGTGCGTCAATCCCCGCCGGAAGCGTAACCGAACCCGCACCCTCGGCAACACAGGAGAGGACTCGCTCCACATGGCGCATCTCTGGGCGAGCGTCCGGATCGATGCGTTTAATCGCCAGTCGCACGATGCGCCGCGCGATTACCACCTCGGCCGCAGCAAGGCGTCTGGCATCGAGCACCAGCGCGCCCGCTGCCTCTTTGCGCAGGCAGCTTCGAAACGCCTGTGCCGACAACTGGGATAGAAACGCATCCTCATCACCCAAGATCTCACAGGCGGCACCAATCGTCTTGCACACGCTCGCATTACGCTGCGCCAGCACTGGCATTACCCGGTGGCGAACGTAGTTTCGCAGATACGAGATATCTTCGTTGGTCTCGTCCTCGCGCCACGGCTGACCATGCACCTGCAGATAGCCCACAAGCTCGCCATGAGTTAGGTCGAGCAAGGGGCGTACCACAATATTCCTTCGGCGGGGAATGCTCGAGAGCCCAGCAGGGCCCGACCCCTTAATGGCGTTCATCAAAAATGTTTCCGCGCGGTCTGAAGAGGTATGGGCAGTACAGATGCGCGCCGCCGTTCTCGGCACCCCCATCTTGGCACAAAGCTCGCGAACATACCTTCGCGCCGCGGCATAACGCACCTCGCGCGCAGCCGCCTCGATATTGCCCGACTCCTCATCAAAATAGGCGTGCTCCACGCACAGCGGCAAGCCATATTGTGCGCAGAGCTCGCGCACAAAGGCCTCGTCGCCGTCGGATGCCTTGCCTCGCAGGTGATGGTTTACATGAAGCACATGTAGGCGCTCGCGAGCAATGGGGGCAACGCCGCGTCCATCTTGGATATCCAGCTTTGATGTGCACGCCATAAGAAGCAGTGCCGTCGAGTCCGCACCGCCTGATACCATGAGCACCACAGGAGCAGCCTGCTGCCTCGTCCGGGTCTCATCGACTGCCCCGGGTACGGCATGGTGTCCGTAATGCTGTGATACCGTTGGCATTCGCTTCCTCCTCTATTCGTCAGCACTCATTGTATCCTTTGGAATCTTATGTCTCGCCTGCACCTTCATATCCTCGGCAGCGGCTCTAAAGGCAACTGCGCACTCATCGAGGGCCCGCAGGGGCTCATTATGGTCGATAACGGACTTTCCCGCCGCGAAACGCTCAAACGCATGGCCGAGCTCGGCCTTTCGGCAGACGACGTGTCCGCCCTTGTTGTCACCCATGAGCACAGCGACCACATTAAGGGGCTTGAGGTGTGGTGTAAACATTGGAACGGACCGGTCTTTTCCAGCAGGGGCACGCTCGCATCAAAGGAAAGCCTCGCACATCTGTCTGTTGAGGAATTCGACCCAGGTGACGCCCTCTCTATTGCCGGGGTCCACATTCAAACGTATTCGACATCGCACGACGTCGTCAATCCTGTCGGCTACCGTTTTGATGCCCAGGGTGATTCGGTTGGCTTTGCCACCGACACCGGCGAGTTGTCGAAGCATGCCATCGATACGCTCAAGGACTGTCGCATTCTCGCGCTCGAAAGCAACCACGATGTAGCCATGCTGCGTCAAGGAGACTATCCTCGCTTTCTTCAGGAGCGCATCCTGTCTGCAAAAGGGCATCTCTCCAACGATCAGGCCGCCGATGCCGCACGCGCGCTGGTAACCGATCGCACCGAGCAGCTTATCGCGATGCACATTAGCCAAGACAACAATCGCCCAAGCCTTACCGTCAAAAGCTACGCAAGCTCACTTGGGGCAACACTCGACAACGAGCTTGGTAGCACCGCCACCCGCGTTGAGGGGCCACATAAACTCACAATACGTCCCGCCGGGCAATATCGGCCCATGACCATTCAGTAGGCCGTCTCAAATAGAAAAGGGGGCCGGGAATCGCTTCCCAGCCCCCTTAACTCAGGCACCGATGTTAATGGCCGATAACGTTAGTCGATGAAAATCTTCGTAACGTTCTTCTTCTCGACAATCTTAGGAACCGTAACGGTAAGGATGCCGTCAGCATACTTTGCAGAAAGTCCCTCGCTCGAAGCATCCTTCAGGTACACACCGCGCGTCGCGCTGTAAGAGCAAAACTCCTTCTGCAGGTAGTTCTTGTCCTTGTTCTCTTCGCTCTCCTCAACATTCACGCTAATGGAAAGACGACCCTCATTGAGCTCAACGTCGATGTCGTCCTTCGCGACGCCGGTCAAATAAGCCTTGACCTCGTAACCGTCGCCCTTGTCCTCAACATCAACGGGAAACGCCTTGGAGGCGATCGAGTTGTTTGCCAGATCGGTCATATCATCAAACAGATCGAACAACGAGCTAGCAGAGGGACGAACACCAAAAACCGAACGATAAGGAACCATGCTTGCCATGACTACCACTCCTTTAAGGGACTGCCGAGCCATCTTCTAGGTGGCAGGGACTTCTTTTGACGCTTTAATATATGCCCATCCATTTCTTATATATACATTTTGATATAAAGTTTTTTGAGTCTCTATCTATAAGCATATCTAAGTCTATGTGACTAAGGTTTAATGAGGTCAAGCTTCTTTGAACCGTGCCTTAAATACCAAATGTGCCCTAGCTAAACAAAGCTGGGGCTTACAATGAGCGTATACACAATATTAATGACAACCTAAGGGCATCATGGACGATCAAGCCTCCGACAATTCGTATGATCAGATGCAGAACGATAAATCAACCTATCCGCAGACCATACGCTACCATCGTCCCCATATTTCCCAAGAGCCTATTGACGATACAGAGCCTGAATATGTAACTCGCAATCGTTATCAAACCCTTGAAGAATCTCAATCAGGTCGCAGGCATATGGGTGTCGCCTCGAGCGATCCGGTGTATCTCAAAGATGCCCCCTTATCCAAAAACAGCGCATGCAGCCAGGAGCAAACACAAACACCCACGAAGCAACATCGTAGAGGGCCCCGTCCCAAGCAAACTCTAACGCATTCCGCCCGCTATCTCGAGACGCCTAAGCAGGGGAAATCGATATTTACATCGTCAAACAGACGGCGCAAACAGCACCGTCTCCAAATCGCGCTCTTAATCATCGCCATCGTGGCAATCGCGCTGGTCATTCATTTTGTTTTCTTCAAATAGAGCAGGCTTTTAAGCCATAGAGGCGTTTAGACCATATCAATCAAACGCAAAAAAGGGGAGGCCGCGAGGCCTCCCCCTTCCCAGTCCAAGCGCACGGCTCGGTGCCGTCCACCGGTCAGCGGCGCCCTGGCCTCCCACGGGCTGGCCCCGCAGTACTCTCGGCGC
>NZ_JBQKEH010000018.1:0-40883 GCF_052121415.1 Collinsella sp. LCP19S3_D5 | reverse complement strand
GCGCGGCTGCGCCTATGGCACTTCAACATCATTGTCGCAGCCCCGACCCGCGGTCACGAGCGGGGGCTCCTATCTTTTTAGTGCCCTCGGATTGGGTCATAGTGTCTGTCGAGCCCCGCCGCGCGCAGGGCCTCCTTCGCAATCTGCCGTATGCTGCGCGTGGACAGCGGCTTCCCATATGTTTTGTTGGAGAGGCTGGCGAACAGCGGCGAGTCCTCCCCGACGACCTCGCGCCCCTCGCACCTGCGCGCTGCCAGGTAGTCGTAAATGGGTCCTAGAGTCGCATCGGTCAGCACCACGAGCGCGTCCTTCTCGACCCTGCCCTTGCCCTGCACGAGCAGAATCGTCTGATCGCCCCTGTTGCGCAAATCACCCAGACGGCCTCGCGTGACCTCCACCGAGCGTAAGCCGACTCTGATGAGCAGGTTCACCAGCGCGAAGTCGCGCTTGGCCTGCAGCGTGTCGCCCTTCAGCACCTGGAGCACACGCTTGGCCTGCGCCGGCGTCAGCGCGTCCTTGCGGTGGATGTTGCCCACTAGCTTGACCGTCTTTATGTCCGCGGCCACGTTCGGGTAGGCTCTCACGGACTCGAGCCATTTGAACAGGCTCTTGACCGCGGTGAGGTAGGTGCTCGCCGTCGAGGGCCGCACCCTCGCCAGCATGTCCTGCTTGTAGGCGAGGATGTCTCCCCTGGCGAGGTCTGTGATCCCTCGCTCCTCCTTCCACGCGAAGAAGCCCCTCAGGGTCCTGCGGTAGGTCTCCTTCGTGGTCTCGGCCAGCTCGGCCTCGACTAAAAAGCGCTCGAGCAGCATCTCGACGTCTGCGCTCAGGGCCACGGGACTCGAGGGCTGCTGCGTCGCTGTTATGAGTTGGTTCTGTGTTTCGTTTCCGTTCCCGGGTATGTTCTGCACATCGTGCACCACCTTCTTAATTATCTTCAATAAAGATAACACGGGAGGGGGCTGCAGTGCCAACCGCCGCCTTCGGCCATGCTCTGGCGGGTTGCGGGAAGGGCAGGCGTTTCTGTGTGATGCTTTCCAGCATCAGGCGCCAGCTAGAGGGAGCAGTGCCACGCAGTCTCTCCGCTCTCAGCACCAATCAGCACTTGGGTGAAGCGATGAGCCAAGGGCGCGCCGGCGAGTTGCCACCTGATTACCATGCTATAATCCTAGATATCAATCATCCAGCGGGGCCTTTGGCAAGCGCCGCTTCGAGTTAGGTCAGGTTAGATGAAGAACTAGCGATGCCCGTTTCGGGTACCCCATACGACCATTCTGTACATCCGGTCGCGCTTCAGGGTGCCGCATCGCTTCAGTGCCTTCTCGTTCCAAATCCATACATCGCGTGCCTGACCCCTGCGCGACCTCCTCTCAAAGGAGCTCGCCATGCAACTGAATCTCACTCACATCAGCTATACCTACCCCGGTACGGCATCGCCAGCCATCGAAGACGTCAGCGCCACGTTCCCATCGGGATGGACGGGCATCATCGGCGACAACGGATGCGGGAAGAGCACGCTCGCCCGTATCGCCGCCCGCGTTATTACACCCGATTCCGGGACGGTGAGCCCGAATCTGTTCGCGTCGTATTGCGAGCAAGACTCGACCCAAGAGCCAGACAAGCTCTTTGATCTCGCATCGGATTGGGGCAAGGAGGCGCAACGGGCAAGGGCGCTGCTCCGCATCGAAGACGACTGGTTCTGGCGCTACGACACGCTCTCGGGCGGTCAGCAGAAGCGGTTCCAGATCGCGTGCGCCCTCTATGCACAGCCAGATGTCCTCATCATGGATGAGCCGACCAACGACCTCGATGCCGCCACGCGCGACATCGTGAAGGAGGCGCTGGCCTCCTTCAGCGGCATCGGCATCCTCATCTCGCACGATAGGGATCTGCTCGATGGCCTTGTGGGCCAGAGCCTCATGTGCGAGGGCGCGCGTTGGACCATGCGCCCCGGCGGGTACTCGAAGGCAAGCGACCAGGCGGCGAGCGAACGCGCCTCTGCGATGAGGGATCGCGAGCAAGCCTCTCGTGAAGCTAAGCGCCTGAAGGCAGAAGCCCAGCGCAGGAGCGAAGAGGCGGCACGTCAGAAGGGCAAGCGAAGCAAGCGCGGCTTGAGCAAAAAAGACAGCGACGCTCGGGAGAAGATCGGACGCGCCATAGTCTCTGGAAAGGACGGCGTTGCAGGGAAGCTCTCGTCCAAAATGAGCGGGCGGCTCGCAAAGGCCGAGGCAGAGCTTTCTGAGAAAACCGTCTCGAAAAGATACGACTATCGTATCGGCGAGTTCGGCGTCGCTGCGCGCTCAAGTTGCGTGGCGCACTTGGAGGCATCGCGACTGTCTGCTGGCGAGTTCTCGATAGATGTGCCGGAGCTCTGGATCTCGCCAACGGATCACGTGGTGTTGACCGGTGCGAACGGAACGGGAAAGAGCCTGGTGGTACGAAGCGTCATCGAATCTGTTCCTGATAATGTCAAAGTTGCGTACGTTCCCCAGGACGTCGGGCCAGAGGAACGCGAGCGAGCACTGAGGCATCTCCGAGACCAGGACCAGGAGACGAAAGGTCGCATCCTCTCCATCGTGGCGCGGTTGAACTCCGACCCTGACAAACTGCTCGATGGCGACGATTTGAGTCCTGGCGAACTCCGCAAACTCATGCTTGCTGAACAGCTTGTTACGAATCCCAACCTCCTCGTACTCGACGAGCCGACGAATCATCTTGATGTGGGTTCTATTGAGGCGCTGCAGGAGATGCTGAGCGGTTTCTCTGGCGCGTTACTGTTGGTTACGCATGATAGACAGCTGTCGGAGGCAGTCACGCAGATTGGCTGGGAAACTATTCAAGGTGAGAGCCTGATGAGATTGCTGGTCGTCTAAACAATGGGTTTTATAAAAGAGCCTTGTCGGGTGGATTTGCAGCTTCAGTTTGCAATTATTGTTTAACTCCGCGTGGGTAGTCGCAAGCGGCTTGCTCGTGACGACAGCGACTATTGCCAAAGGGTGGACGCAAGCGGTTTGCTCGTGATGACAGCGACTATTGTTATCCTGTGGTTGCAAGTGGCTTAAAGGTGATGACAGAGTCGTGGAGTTCGACACCAAGATGAAAGTCCCATCAAAGTCACCGTCAAATATCTAGCACGGACAAACAAATAAGGACTCATAGAAACCCTTGGTCGGTGTGCTAACATGATTACAGTGAGTAAATAAGTCTTCAATAACACTAAGCCATTACATAATAAAAACGGCATCTGGAACGCTTTTGTTCACCTGGGGCTTATCGAGGCTTAATCGACAATATGAGTGCCCATGGGAAAAGGTTTTGGAAGGGCTTGGAAGGGCTTGTGATTTGGGCCCTCGCCTTAGCATTTTGGCCATTTGGCACTATAATCACCATAGGTATGCGCATAACGTTGCGCTTAATCAAGAGGAGAAAACGTATGGGTCTGTTTGATATGTTCAAGAAGAAGGCTGAGCCCGTGGCTGCCGCTGCTCCGGCCTCCATTTCTGCTTCTGCCGGCGCCGACGTGCTGTGTTCGCCCGTCAAGGGCAAGGTCATCAAGATGGCCGACGTGCCCGACCCCGTCTTTGCTGGCGAGGTTTTGGGCAAGGGCTGCGCCGTGTGGCCCGAGGACGACCTGGTCTACGCTCCCTGCGACGGCAAGGTGACCGTCACCATGGGTCACGCCGTGGGCTTGCAGTCCGATAGCGGCATCGAGGTTCTGGTGCACGTTGGCGTCGATACCGTCAACATGAATGGCGACGGCTTCGACGGCTTCGTCAAGGCCGACGACGTCGTGAAGGCCGGCCAGCCCTTGCTCAAGATCGACCGCGCCAAGATCGCTGCCGCCGGTTACAAGGACTGCGTCGTCGTGGCCGTGTCCAACACCGCCGAGTTTGCCGATGTCGAGCTCGCCGTCGAGGCCGAGTCTGCCGTCGCCGCCGGTGACGCCATCGTTAAGGTCGTCCGCAAGTAGTCTGCGGCATCCAGAAGATGCACAAGGGTGGTCGGGTTATCCGGCCACCCTTTTTTAATAGGCCGAGCAGGCGCATTTTATTGCAGGGGGCTTGCTTTATGGGCCATTCACTCGTCAAATTGAGCCGCCCACGCTTTTGCGACGTAGGGGGTTGAACGGAGCCGCTAATATGGACCTACTGTTACGACGTGCGCTGCGCGGGAAACGCAGCGCCGCTTGTTTGGAGGAATGTCATGAAAAAGAAGCTGCTGCTTGCGCCCCTGATGGCTGCCCTGGTCGCGTGCGTGGTTTTGCTTTCCGGCTGCGGAGGGCCTTCGGTGGAGGAGCTCATCACCAACGACCTTACGAGTCAGTTTGACGAGATCAAGAACGGCGGCGATGATTTCCTCTCCGGCCTGGAAGAGGCTTCGGGCGACGAGTTTGAGCAGCTGGGCATCGATCCCAAGGAGTATGCCAAGAGCTATCTCGAGGGTTTTGATTACAAGATCGGTGATGTGACGGTCGATGAGGACAAGGGCACCGCGACCGCCGAGGTCACCATCACCTGCAAGTCCATGAACAAGATCGTCGAAGATTTCGCCACCCAGTATCAGGAGAAGATCGCCGCACTCGATACGATGCCTTCCGAGGACGAGCTGTACAAGATGGCCGGCCAGGTGATGGTCGACGTGACCAAGGCCGCTAAGACCAAGGACACCAAGGTCACCTTTAAGTATTCCGCCAACGAGGATAACGAGTGGTCTGCCGACGATTCCGCAACCACCGAGATGATGAATGCGATGATGAACTAGTTCGTTGCGGCGTTTTACCAAACGCCGCAACTGCTCGACGCTGCGTGGGCACCAGAGCGACAACTTGTCATTCAAAGAGGACGGCATGACTAGAAGGTCTATGCCGTCCTCTTTTCATGCCAATTTGTTCGCTCTGGTGCCCGCTCGCTGACATTGCCGAAACATCGACGTTGCCATGGTAGTCATTGGGGACGTTCTTAAATGACTAGTCAAAAGGGACACTCTTGCGGCACTTGGGGACGTTCCTTTTCTGCCGGCAGCGGGGGACACTCCTTGCACCGGCGTTACATCGAGTGCTTGGGAAAATGCGACCCGGTTTTTGGCCGAATAGTGGGTTGCGGTTTCCGGATGGGGTGGGTTGCGGAAAGTGCGACCCGGAATATTGCTCCAAAACGGGATGTCGTTTCCCCGACGCGCCTCAAACGGAAAGTGCATCCCATTCCGGAGCCCCAAAACGGGATGCCGTTTCCGCGTGGAAGAATTGTCGCAGCTACGTTAAGCGGCGGCTTCGCTACTCGCCCAGCACCAGCGCTGCAAGTTCGTCCTGGGTGTCCACCACGTAGTCGGCGCCGGCGGCTTCCAGCTCTGCGCGGCCGCGGAAGCCCCAGCTGACGCCTGCGCTCTTAAGACCGGCGTTGTGGCCGGTCAGGATATCGACATTGGAATCGCCTACGTAGAGCGTGGTCGCCGGGTCGGCGCCCAGCTCTTCCATCACATGCAGCGTGACGGGTGCCTCGGGCTTAGGCGGAAACGCATCGACACGGCCCTGTACCAGCGCAAAGCGCTCGGAACCAAAATACTTCTCGATAAGCGGGGCCGCCGAGACGTGGTCCTTGTTAGTGAGCACGGCAAGCTGCACGCCCGCGGCACGCAAGCGGTCGAGCATCTCGATCGTGCCGGCATAGGGGGCGGTGTGGTCCTCCTTGTGCTCGCCGTAATAAGCCCTAAACTCGGCAAGCGTCTGCTCAAACATACGGCCGTCGCCCGCGTACTCGGCGGGCATAAAGCGCTCAACCAGCTTGAGCATGCCGTTTCCCACCTTGTAGCGGTACTCGTCAACGGCAAACGTGGGCCAGCCGTGCGCCTCGCAGGTATGGTTGCCGGCGGCTGCCAGGTCCTCGAGCGTGTTGAGGATGGTGCCGTCCAGATCAAAGATCACATGGGAAAAAGCTGCTGCCATGAAAGCTCCCGTCATTGGGTTTCAAAACGCACCCCATAATACTGGGCTTACGCGTTGGGTGTGCTTGGAATCTGAACATCTCCAGGGATATCAGGTGACATCACGCCGACCGTGCGATTCCGCCCTAGCATATTCTCGGCAGCTGCTCTCCCACGAGCATGTCGAGGATGCGGGTCGAGCCCCAGCCGGTGCGCACGCGCACGGCGGGACGGGAGCCCTCGGCAAGTGGCAGCACGCGGCCGATGATCGCGGCATTCTCGCCGTAGCGGGCGGCGCGCATGGCGCTCAGCGCGGCATCGGCTTGCTCGGCCGGCACGACGGCAACCATCTTGCCCTCGTTTGCTACCTGCAGCACGTCATAGCCGAGCATCTCGCACGCCGACTGCACGTCGGGACGCACGGGCACGGCATCCTCGTCGATCTCCATGGCAACACCGCTGGCCTGGGCAAACTCGTTGAGTGTGGATGCCAGGCCGCCGCGCGTGGGGTCGCGAAAGCAACGCATGCCGGGCGCTGCGGCCAAAACGTCGGCAATCAGGTGGTTGAGCGGCGCGGCATCGCTTTCGATCGTGCTCGAAAACGCCAGGCCCTCGCGCTGGCTCATGATGGCGATCCCGTGGTCGCCCAGTGTGCCTGACACCAGGATAGCGTCGCCGGGGCGGCAGTTGGCGCCGCTGAGCGCCACGCCCGTGGGAACCTCGCCCACGCCGGCGGTATTGATGTAGACGCCGTCGGCCCCGCCGCGCTCGACCACCTTGGTGTCGCCCGTGATAATCTTCACGCCCGCCTCGCGCGCCGTCTCGGCCATCGTCTGCACAATCTGGCGGAGCTTATCCATGGGATAGCCCTCTTCGAGGATAAAGCCGCACGAGAGGTAGCGCACGTTGGCGCCCGAGGTCGCGACATCGTTGACGGTTCCGCACACGGCGAGACGGCCGATGTTGCCACCGGGGAAGAACTGCGGCGAGACTACAAAGCTGTCGGTCGACATGGCGATGCGCCCGCTCGCGGGCAGCGCGGCGACGCCGGCGTCGTTGCCTTCGAGCAACTCGGGCGTCCCAAAGGCATCCAAAAAGACCTCATCGATGATGCGTTTCATCATCTGACCGCCGGAGCCATGGCCCAAAAGGACGGTGCTATCGGTGATGCTATGGGACATATCCAAAACTCCAATCGTGGGTGGAATTATATGGGTGGGGCGCAGCGTCGACCAGTCCGCCGCTCGTTAGAACGGCGGAACCTAATAGTCGCGGTAGCGGTAGTACGCCGCGCAGCTGCCTTCGGAGCTCACCATGCACGGGCCGACGGGGTGCTCGGGCGTGCAGGTGCGGCCAAAGAGCGGGCAGCCGCTCGGCGTAATGGCCCCGCGCAGCACGTCGCCGCAGCGGCACCCACGCGGCTCGACCGTCGCCTCAACGGGCACGTCAAAGCGGGTACGGGCATCAAAGCGCGAGAACTCAGGGCGGATGGAAAGGCCCGAGTTGGCAATTGGCCCCAGCCCGCGCCATGTGGTGTCGCATGGCTCAAACACCTGCTCGACCAGCTGGCGCGCCACGGGGTTGCCGTCTGCGTTGACGCCACGGCGGTAGGCGTTGTCGATCGCGGGCCTGCCCTCGACAGCCATCTGGACCAGCATGCAGATGCCTTGCAGGATGTCGACCGGCTCAAATCCCGTGACCACGCCCGGGGTATCGAACTCGTCGACCAAAAAGCTAAAGGGCGCCAAGCCCGTGATAGTGGCGACGTGGCCCGGCAAGATAAAGCCGTCGATGGCGGTCTCGGGATCGTTGGCGATGGCGCGCAACGCCGGCGGCGTGGTCTTGTGGGCGCAATAGACCGAAAAGTTCAAAAGCCCGCGCGCCTCGGCCTCCAAGATGGCAGCGGCGATGGTGGGCGTCGTAGTCTCAAAGCCCACGCCCATAAAAATGACCGGACGATCGGGGTTTTGCTCGGCAATGTCGAGTGCATCGAGCGGGGAGTAGACGATGCGGATATCGCGCCCTGCCGCCTTTTGCGCAGCGAGCGAGGTGGACGATCCGGGCACGCGCATCATGTCGCCAAAGGTGGTGATGATGGCGCCGTCTATGTTGGCGAGCGCGATCGCGTGGTCGATGTCACGGTTGGCGGTAACGCAGACGGGGCAGCCCGGGCCGCTCAGCAGCTTGAGCCCGGCCGGCATAATGGAGCGAAAGCCATAGCGGCCGATGCTCACGGTGTGCGTGCCGCAGACTTCCATAAGGTTGATGGTACGGTCGCCGACAAGACCGCGAATGCGTTCGATGAGCTCGCGAGCCAGCTTGGGGTCGCGAAATGCCGAAAAGTCGATACCGGAGCGCACCGGCTGTCCGGCCGCCACTAGTATGCCTCGGCCGGGTTGCTGGCCAGTTGGTCTTCTTCGGCCAGTTCGGTCATGGCGTTAACGAGCTCGAGCGTTTCTTGCGCTTCCTGCTCGTCGACGATTTGGATGCCAAAGCCGGCGTGCACGAGAATATAGTCGCCAACCTGCGCCGTCGGCACGAGTCGCAGCGACACCGGACGCTCGACGCCCATCATATCGACGGTGGCCTTGAGGTCGTCGTCGCGTTTGACTACTTTACCGGGGACGGCAAGGCACATATTGTTCCCCTTTTAGACGCTTTGCGCTGGATAGGCGCTCAATAATCCATCAGTTGATGGTAGCGCTCGCGGGGTTCGCGGGCAAACGCGTTACGCCTGTGAGACGGCTGGGCACAGCGGTGTGCGAGAGCGAGCTACTGCGATGCGATCTGCGCAAGACGAGCGCTTGCGACCGCCGCCTGACCGTAGGCGATGCAGCCGTCATTGACGGGCACGGTATGGGGGATAAGGACAGTAAGACCTGCGCTTTTGAGCTCGCGGGTGAGGAGCTGGAGCAGAAGTCGGTTCATGAACACGCCGCCCGAGAGCGCGACGGTGTCGATGCCCTCGCACGCGCAGATCTCGCTGGCGATGCGTACCGAGGAGCGCGCGACGGCGACATGGAAGTCGAGTGCGAGCCTGTCGGCGGGCACACTGGCTCTGGTTCCCTCCAAAAGCGCCGCAAAAAGTGAGCTGGGGCTCAGGACGAGAGACCTGCTCGAGGTTGCTTGGACAGTTAGTTCAGATTTGTACTTTTTAGAGTGGTAATGGGTGGTATAGATCGGCTGCGAGGGCCCCGAATGGGTTGATTTGGGGTATCCGGCGGGTGAATTAACCGCAAATGAGGTGCCTGGAGAGCCCTCTTCGGGGTAATCTGAGCCAAAACCGTTGGTTAGAGGGTCTTTTTTTAATACAAATCTGAACAAACTGTCCAGTCGCAATGGGTCAGATGCGGAACAGCCGTCTTTATCGCCGGGAACATGGGTAATTTTGCTGCCGAGCGCGCGCCAGGCGGCGGCTTCGAGTTCGATGGCGGGCTCGCCTTCGTAGGTTGCCTGCCCGCAAATGCCCAAAACTGCAGCGGCGGCGTCAAAGAGACGCCCCATACTGCTCGTGCGTGGGCTGTTGATGTTCCGCTCGATCATCGTTGCCGTCACGCTGCGTGTTTGCTCGTCTAGGCCGTCCAAGAGCCGCTCGGCCCCCGGATGTTCAAGCAGGCCGAGCTCACTGAGCAGGGCAAAGGCGTTGCGGCGGGCGTCGCGCACGGAGGCCGCCCCGCCGGGGAGCGTCCAGGTGCGCAAATGCGCGGCGCGCTCAAAGCCGCCAAGGCTGGCAACAAGAAACTCGCCGCCCCAAATGGTCCCATCGGTGCCGGCGCCGGTGCCGTCAAAGGCGATGCCAAGGACGCGCGCGTCGGTTGTAAGCTGGCCCGCGGCAATCGCCTCTGCCATTACGCTCGCGATGTGCGCATGATGGTGCTGCACCTCGACGAGCGGCAGATTGCATTTTCGCGCCTGCTCGCGCGCCCACTGGCTCGATAGATAGCTGGGGTGTAGATCGCAGGCCAAGGCGGCGGGCGCCAAGTCAAAGAGATCTTCCAAGCGCGTCCGCGCGGCGTTCCAGGCATCGAAGGTCCCGCCGTTTTCAACATCGCCGATATACTGCGACACAAAACAGGTTGCCTCGCCGTTCGTCCCTTCACGCGTGAGCGCAATCGTGGCCTTTTGTTGTGGCCCGCAGGCGAGCACGCAGGACGGAGCGCCGTCGGGCGCCGGCAACGGCAGCGGCTGGGGTGCATATCCGCGAGCGCGGCGAACGGGCATGGCGACCCCACCGACCACGCGCACCACGGAATCATCGTAGCGCGAGAGAATCGCACGGTCGTTGCCAAGTAGCGCGTCAGCGATGCCGGCGGCAACAAGGTGCTCCCATGCAAGGGTATCATCGGTCTCGATAGGTTCCTCGCTCAGGTTTCCGCTGGTCATGACGAGTGCGTGCATACCGCGGGCTTCTGCCGCGGCAAGCAACAGATGCTGAAGCGGGGTGTAGGGGAGCATAACGCCGAGCTCGGGTAGATCGTGCGCGACGGATGGCGCGAGCGCGAGGGCGTTGGGGGAGCCGCCGCTCTCGCAAACGGCACGTCGGCGCAGCAGCACGATGGGGCGAATGCTGCCGGCCAGCAGGCCGCGCTCAACGTCGTTGACATGGCACAGGCGTTCAACATCGGCAAGGTCGCGTACCATAACGGCAAGCGGTTTGTTGCTGCGGCGTTTGCGGCGGCGAAGCTCGGCTACCGTCTTCTCGTTGGAGGCGTAGCATGCCAAGTGAAATCCGCCCAGACCCTTGATGGCGACGATACCGCCGTTGGCCAGCAGCTCAACACAGCGGTCGATAATGGCGTCGCTGGTCTCGCGCGTGGTGCCGACGGTCAGCGACGCGGCGGCTTCGCCGGCCTCGCGCCACGTAATGTGCGGCCCGCAATCAAAGCAGGCATCGGGCTGCGCGTGAAACCGCCGGTCAAGCGGGTCGCCATACTCTGCGGCACAGGTGGGGCACATGGGAAAGCAATCCATCGAGGTGGCCGCTCGGTCATAGGGCAGCGACCGGATGATGGTAAAGCGCGGTCCGCAGTTGGTGCAGTTGATAAAGGGATAGTGAAAGCGTCGGTCGGCGGGGTCGAACAGCTCGTGCAGGCAGTCGTCGCACGTGGCGATGTCGGGCGAGACGAGCGTCGTGTGGGCGGTTTGATCCTGCGATGCCACAATGCGAAAGCCCCGCTCGTTGGCGGCGTCCCAGTCGCCGGGCGCTAGGTCCATAACCTCGACATGCTCCACACGAGCCGCCGCAGGCGTATGCTCGGAAAGCGCGGCGACAAATTCGTCGAGCGCCTCGCTTAGAGCGTGCGCCTCGATATGCACGCCATCGCCCGCGTTAAGCACCCAGCCGCAAATGCCGTGCGCCATGGCCTCGCGATACACAAACGGTCGCATGCCGACGCCCTGCACAATGCCCGTTACATGGATATGCGCATGTCGCATGCGACCCTCCTTCATCGAGACCTGCCAAAAAGGGACAGGTTTATTTTGGTAGGTAAAACGTTAAACCTGCCAAAACAAACCTGTCCCTTCTTGGCAGGTGCGCCGCGCAAAGACCCGCTACAGCCCCAGGCTCTGCTCGGTGGCGGCGCAGGTGAGCTCGCCGTGTTTAACGCCGCGCAGGCCCAGCAGACGGTCGGCCAGCTCGTAGACACGCTCGCCGCGACCCTTAAGCGCCAGAATCTCCAAGCAGTTGTGGTGGTCCAGATGCACGTGCATGGTCGAGACAATCTCGTCGGTGTAGTCGTGCTGCACCTCGTCCAGACGGCGTGTCAGATCGCCGGTGTGATGGTCGTAAATCATGGTGAGCGATCCGATGACCTGCTCGTCGGGCGTTCGCATCTGCTCCTTGGCAATGGAGGCGCGAATCAGGTCGCGCACGGCCTCGGAGCGGTTGGCAACGTCGCCGCGGCGCGCGATTTGCTCGTCAAAGCGGCGCAACAGGTCGTCGGGAGCGGTGACCGAAAAACGGACCAGCTCGGAGGCGGAGCTGCTGCAACGGCAGCCCACGTCGCCGGTCGGCCCGTGCGGATGCTCGTGCTCGCAGGCGTGCTCGTGCTCGGCCACGCTACACCAGCTTTACGGAGCCAACGGAGTTATGGTCGGCCTCGATGGCCTCCTCGTAGCCCTCGAGTGCGTCGTGCGCCTCGTGGAGCGCCGCCATGGCGGCCTCGAGCTTGGCGCCAATGCGCTCCATGTCAAAGTTCTCGGTCGCATGCAGCAGCTGATGGCTCCACTCGTGGGCGAGCTCAATGGTGTCGTCGACCTGCTTGACGCTCATGGCAAGCTGGCTCATGTTCATTCCGACGTCATGCATGGGAAATCTCCTTTTGTACGGGTCTAATCAGTGGTTCAGATTCTACTACGCCCGCTCTGCGCATCGCCGCATAAGAAAACGGGTGCGAGTCCGTCTGACCCGCACCCGTTCACTGGGGGCTGTTTGTGATTACCATACTATCCGTGGTCGCGGGCTCAACACCCGGCTCTCCGGCGAGCGGCACAAAACCACTCATGGACGGCAGCGCGTGACCGCGTATTACAGGTGCTTCTCCAGCAGCGCCTGCAGCCTGGCCTTGGGCAGCGCACCGACGGAGCGGTCGATTTCCTCGCCGTTCTTAAAGACAACCAGCGTGGGGATGCTCATGACGCCAAACTTCATGGCCAGGTCCTGATTGTCGTCGACGTTGCATTTGGCGACGGTAATCTTGCCGGCCAGCTCGTCGGCCACTTCGTCAACGATAGGCGAGAGCGAGCGGCAGGGACCGCACCACGGTGCCCAAAAATCAACCAGCACGGGAAGGCTGCCGCCAACGATGGAATCGAAATTCTCGAGGGTAATCTGCTTAATGTCAGCCATGGTGACCTCCATAATGTGACGCGGCTCTGCCGCGTAAAACTCAGTACGACCGTGCTTATACCCAACGGCCCGTAATGCAACCACTCGCAGGCGGCTCTTTTATATAATGGTGGGCACGCAAACGATTGGAGAGCGCATGCCCACGTCACAAAGCCAGAAAAAAGAAGCCATCGCCCAGGCGACTGAGCAGGAGCTCGCATCGCTCGCGGGCCGCGGCGTGCGTATCGCGGGCAACGCGTGCTCGCCGATTGTGCTGGTAAAAGGAGATTTAGACGATGCCGAGCGTGCGGGTGGCGAGCTGGCTGCCGGTCCAGACGGCGCCGCGTTGCGTAAGGCGCTCGGCGCCATCGGTTACGCGCCCGAGGATTTCTGCGTGCTGGCAAGTGTTGCCGGCGCGGGCGACGGAGCGGTTGCGATAGGCGAGGACCTGCCGTGCGAGCTGTTCCGCGAGGCGCTCGAGGCCTTGGACCCCGAGGCGGTCCTGCTGTTGGACGATCGCGCGGCCGATACCATGCGCGAGACCTACGCAGACATGCTCGTGGCGATCGACGACTTTGATACCGCCATGCTCAAGCCAGGCTTGGTCGCCCACGTGCAGGGTCGTCGCGTACTCGCGCTCGACGGCTTTGAGGCCGCGCTGACCGACAAGGCCGCCAAGCAGCGCATGTGGGCCTACATCAAGCAGCTGACCCCGGCCGCCGCACCGCTGTAGCGGACTGGCGCCGGCAAGGCGGTCCTGATGGGTCGAGCGCGGCGCCGACTTGTCGCGCCCTTACATCACTGCGCGAAGCTCAAACCGATTGCCGTGAATGCGAAACTGGCAGTTGCCGTTCATGCGCTCGACGGCAAGCTTAATGCTCCTGGTTCCAAAGCCGTGTCCGGTGTGCTCGGCCACGGGCATGCCGTCGACCATGCGCGGCGGGCGCCCAAAGATGCCTCCTGCGTTATCGAGAGCTCGACTGTCCTCAGCTTGCCAGTTCGAAAATGGACCCGCCCCAAGATTGAATCCTTATTCCAACTTTACACCTGGCTTTACAGCTGTCTTGTCAGCTGTAAAGCCAGGTGTCATACTAAAGCCCCAAGATTCGCCAAAAGAGAGGGGCCTTGATGGCACAGAGCGCGAACATGGATGCATCGGAGCTTGCACGCGATATCGCGGCCGGCCTGGCATCGGCAACGACGGCAACGGAGCGCGCGGCACTGGTGCCCGCAGAGCTCGTCGAGGCCATTCATCAGCTAAAAACCCAACGTGACGCAGTGATTCTGGCGCACTATTATGTGGCGCCCGAGGTTCAGGCTGTGGCCGATTTCGTCGGCGACAGCTTCTACCTGGCAAAGCTTGCCAAGAGCCTGCCGCAGCAGACTATCGTGCTGTGCGGCGTGGAGTTTATGGGCGAGAGCGCCAAGCTGCTCAACCCCACCAAGACCGTGCTGCTGCCCGAGCCGGGCGCGGACTGTCCCATGGCGCACATGGTCAAGCACGAGACGGTCGACGCGGCGCGCGCCGAATATGGCGACGACCTGGCCGTGGTGTGTTACGTCAACTCGACGGTCGAGATCAAGAGCTGGAGTGACGTGTGCGTTACCAGCTCTAACGCCGTCAAGATCGTCTCCGAGCTGCCGCAGCAGCACATCTTGTTCATTCCCGACCAGAACCTGGGCCGCTTTGTGGCCGAGCAGGTGCCCCAAAAGCACGTCATCCTCAACAATGGCTACTGCCCGCGCCATCACATCATCACCGTCGATCAGATCGTCGACGCACAGGAGGCGCACCCCGATGCGCTCGTGCTGGCGCACCCCGAGTGCAAGGCCGACATCCTGGCCGAGGCTGACTACATCGGCTCCACTGCCGGCATCATCAAGTATGCCGAGGAGTCGGACGCGAGCGAGTTTATCATCGTGACGGTCCGCGGCGTGCTCTACGAGCTCGAGCGGCGCTGCCAGGGCACCGGCAAAAAGTTCTACTTCCCCGCGGTGCAGCCCACCTGCGTCAACATGGACCTCATCACGCTCGAAAAGCTCGTGCGCTGCCTGGAGACGGGCGAGGGCGAGGTGCAGATTGGCGTGTCGGATGAGGCCGCCGACCAGGCCAAGCTCACGCTCGACCGCATGCTCGAATACGCGGCGCGCTAGAACGATGTGACATGAGGGACCATCCCTTATGTCACATTACAAGGGAGAGGATTCCTGTGGAAACCAAACAATGCCCCGACATGGAGTGCGACGTCGTCATTGCCGGTTGCGGCGTGGCGGGCCTGTACGCGGCCCTCAATCTGCCGACGAGCACGCGCGTGATCATGCTCTCCAAGGGCGCTGTCGACGAGTGCGATTCGATGCTCGCGCAGGGCGGTATCTGCGTGCTTCCCGAAGGCTCTGACTACGACGCCTTCTTTGAGGACACTATGCACGCCGGCCACTACGATAACCGCCGCGAGAGCGTCGACATCATGATCCGCTCGAGCCGCTCGGTCATCAACGACCTGCTGGCCATGGGCGTGGACTTTGAACGCAAGGCCGACGGCAGCCTCGACTTTACCCGCGAGGGTGCGCACAGCCGACCGCGCATCGCCTTCCATGCCGACATTACGGGCAAGGAGATCACGACCAAGCTCCTCCAGGCCGTTCGCAAGCTGGATAACGTGCAGATTTTGGAGCACGTGGCCATGACCGACATTCTGACGGGCGAGCGTGATGGCGCCACGGCGTGCCTCGGCGTCGTCGCCGTTCCCGTGGACGAGGACAACTCGGTTCGCCCCGCCGACGAGCTGGCAAATGCCGCCGAGGGCGTGCATGCCGGCGAGCCGTTTAAGATCCATGCCCGCCACACGCTGTGGGCGACAGGCGGCATCGGCGGCGTGTACGACCACTCGACCAACTACCCGCAGCTCACGGGCGATGCCTGCTACATCGCCCAGGAGCATGGCATTAAGATGGAGCACCTGGACTACGTGCAGATTCACCCCACGGGACTGTTCTCGCCGCAGCCGGGCCGCACCTTCCTGATCAGCGAGAGCTGCCGCGGCGAGGGCGCGATTTTGCTCAACGCCGCCGGCGAGCGTTTTACCGATGAGCTTCAGCCGCGCGATGTGGTCGCTGCCGCTATTCGCGAGCAGATGAAGCAGGATGGTACCGAGCACGAGTGGCTGAGCTTTGCCCCCGTTGAGCGCGACGTGGTAACCGGACACTTTGCCAACATTCGCGCACGCTGCCTGGAGGACGGCCGCGACATCTTGGACGAGCCCATTCCCGTCACACCCACGCAGCACTACTTTATGGGCGGCGTGTGGGTCGACAAGGACGGCCGCACCTCGATGCCCGAGCTCTACGCCGCCGGCGAGACGGCCTGCAACGGCGTTCACGGCAAGAACCGCCTTGCATCAAACAGCCTGCTCGAGGCGCTGGTCTGGGGTCGTCGCGCCGCGTGGCACATGCGTACCGGCCAGTCGCTCGCCGTGGAGCAGGCGGGCGAGCCCGCGCTCGATGGCCGTCATCGCGCCCTGAGCGCCGACACCCTGGCAATCGATGATTTGGCCCGTGCCGCCGGCACGAAGGCCGTGGAGGAGTAGACCATGAACCCCATTACCATGAAGCTCGTCGTCGATGATCTGATTCTGCAGGCTCTGCGCGAGGACATTACGTTTGAGGACGTGAGCACGGCGAGCGTGTGCCCCACGGCGCGTCCCGCCACGGTGGAGCTCATCGCCAAGGCCGATGGCATCATCGCGGGCCTGGATGTGTTCGCTCGTACCTTTGAGCTGCTGGATCCGCAGAGCTCGGTGCTGTTTGATGTTGCCGATGGCGACGAGGTGCACGCCGGCGACCATGTGGGCCAGGTACGCGGCGATGCGCGCGTGCTGCTTTCGGGCGAGCGTGTGGCGCTCAACTACCTGCAGCGTATGAGCGGTATCGCTACCTATACGCACCAGATGGCTGCGGCGCTCGAGGGCACCAAGACCGTGCTCGTCGACACGCGCAAGACCACGCCGGGTATGCGCGTCTTCGAGAAGGCCGCGGTCGAGATCGGCGGCGGCAGCAACCACCGCTACAACCTGTCGACGGCCGTCATGCTCAAGGACAACCACATCGACGCCGCCGGCGGCGTGACGCGTGCGATCGAGATGGCGCGCGCCCATGCATCGTTTACCGCGACGGTCGAGATCGAGTGCGAGAACCTGGACATGGTGCGCGAGGCCGTGGAGGCCGGCGCCGACATCATCATGCTCGACAACATGACCCACGATGACATGGCTGCCGCGATTGAGCTTATTGCCGGTCGCGCCAAGACCGAGTGTTCGGGCAACGTGGATGCCAGCAATATCCGTGCGCTTGCCGACCTGGGCGTTGACTTTATTAGCTCGGGGGCGTTGACGCACTCTGCGCCGATTCTCGACCTCTCGCTTAAGCACCTGCGTCTGCTGGACGGTAAATAATGGACGCCCGCGAGCGTCGCCGTGCCATCATGGGCGTGCTCGAGCGAGCCAAAGACCCCGTCTCCGGCAGTACGCTTGCTCGCGAGGTGGGTGTGAGCCGCCAGGTTGTCGTGCAAGACATCGCCCTGCTGCGCGCCGATGGGCACGATATCGTGGCCACCAATCGCGGCTACGTGCTGCAGGAGGCTCCCAGCAGCCCCGCCGTGCCCACGCGCCTGGTCAAGGTTCGCCATAGCATGGAGCAGGCAGGCGATGAGCTCACGAGCATCGTCGACGCCGGAGGCGCCGTGCTCAACGTGATCGTCAATCACCGCGTGTACGGTAAGATCACGGCCGACCTGGACATCCGCAATCGTCGCGATGTTGAGCGCTACCTGCACGATATCGAGAGCGGCAAGAGCTTTCCGCTACTAACGGTGACGAGCGGCTATCACTTCCATCGCATCGCGGCAGAGGATGAGCAAACCCTCGACGAGATCGAGGCTATGCTCAAGGAGAAGGGCTATCTGGCAGACCTGATGCCCTACGAAGACGATCTATCGTAGCCGATGCTGCAAACGCCCCTAAGCGGCAATCTGACGTTCAATCGTCGGTCGCGTACAAAAGTACGCTTCCCTTCTCTTTCACGTCACCTTGCTCGCTTAGGGGCGTTTTCGCTGATTTATGCTCAACCTGCGACGGTGCCAAATTAGCTATCCGTACAAAAAGGAGGCCTTCGCGGCGATGCGGAGGCCTCCTTTTTGTTTGTGCACGGTGTACTTTTGAGTGTGTGCAGGTGGAAGAGCTGTTACTCCTCGACGATCTCGGTGATCGCGCCGGCGGGGCAAGCGTCCTGGCAAGCGCCACAGGCGACGCAGGAGTCCTCGTCAGCAACGGTAGCGACGTCCTGGAGCTCCAGAACGCCAGCGGGGCAGGAGTCGACGCAAACGCCACAAGCGATGCACTCGTCGGCATCAATTACGGGATGAGCCATGGTAGTTTCCTCTCTGTTGACCGACGCTACAGGCGATGCGCGCCGGTTTGATTCGGGCAAAAACATACCACGTGAGCGACCGTTTGCAATACCCTCTGGCCGGCATCTTCATACCATTCGCCGAGTATGCCACGGCTTACTAAGAAACGCACAGGTGAGGCTGGTGAGCTGTGCAAATGTTAACTAAAGGTGACTCGAATTATTGAGCAATTGAGTGGGCTTTCGGAAAGCGCATCCCGTTATCTGGTCGAAAAACGGGTCGCAGTTTCCGGTTGGGCCCGCTAGCGGAAACTACGACCCGGTATCAGCTCTCAAAACGGGATACGGTTTCCGGTTGAGCCTTCAGACGGAAACTACGGCCCGGAATCCACGCTCAAACCGGGACGAGCTTTCCGTAAAGCAGCCCCAGGCACCCCCGGCCCAAACCTCAGCCATCTCTACATAGATCTCGATAGATTTGCCGAGAACTCAATCAGCGCATCTACCTGCGCATTCGAGAACCTAAACTCTAAGTGATAAGAAATCTTATATGAATTGACTTAGATTTTGTATATTCCGGTCCATAAGGGGATACACTACATCCTGAAAGACAAACCGAAAGACCGCTTGGCAGACCGCCGAGTCGGTGCAAACGCACAAGAGAGAGGGAATTTCTAATGGGCAAGATTCTTGGTATCGACCTTGGTACTACTAACTCCGCAATGGCCGTTCTCGAGGGCGGTTCTCCGACCATCATCGTGAACGCCGAGGGCGACCGCACCACCCCGTCTGTCGTTGGCTTCCGTGCCGACGGCGACCGCGTCGTGGGCAAGGCCGCTAAGAACCAGGCGGTCACCAACCCCAAGAACACCGTGTTCTCCATCAAGCGCTTCATGGGCCGCAAGTACTCCGAGTGCACCTCCGAGCTCAAGACCGTGCCGTATGAGGTCAAGGAGGGCCAGGGTGGCCGTGCCGTCGTCGACATCGAGGGCAAGGAATACACCGCCGAGCAGGTGAGCGCCATGACGCTCGCAAAGATGAAGGCCGACGCCGAGAAGTATCTGGGCGAGACCGTCACCGACGCCGTCATCACCGTCCCGGCCTACTTCAACGACGCCCAGCGTCAGGCCACCAAGGACGCCGGTAAGATCGCCGGCCTCAACGTTAAGCGTATCGTCAACGAGCCGACCGCTGCCGCTTTGGCCTATGGCCTGGACAAGCAGGGCTCCGACCAGCGCATCCTGGTCTTCGACCTGGGCGGCGGTACCTTCGACGTCTCCATCCTCGACCTCGCCGACGGCGTGTTTGAGGTTCTGTCCACCTCGGGCGACAACCACCTGGGCGGCGACGACTGGGATCAGCGCGTCATCGACTGGATGGCCGATAAGTTCCAGCAGGAGAACGGTGTCGACTTGCGTCAGGACCCCATGGCCCTGCAGCGTCTGAAGGAGGCCGCCGAGAACGCCAAGAAGGAGCTCTCCGCCGCCCAGCAGTCCACTATCAACCTGCCGTTCATCACCATGAACCAGTCCGGCCCGCTGCACCTCAACTACACGCTGACCCGCGCCGAGTTCGAGAAGATCACCCGCGACCTGCTCGAGCGCTGCAAGCAGCCTGTCACCAACGCCCTGCGCGACGCTAACCTTAAGCTCTCCGATCTGACCGAGGTCATCCTCGTCGGCGGCTCCACCCGTATGCCTGCCGTCCAGGAGCTCGTCAAGACCATGACCGGCAAGCAGCCCAACATGTCCGTGAACCCCGACGAGGTCGTTGCCGACGGCGCTGCCGTCCAGGGCGGCGTGCTCACCGGCGACGTCGAGGGCATCCTGCTGCTCGACGTTACCCCGCTGTCGCTGGGCGTCGAGACCATGGGCGGCATCATGACCAAGATGATCGACCGCAACACCACGATTCCGACCTCCAAGACCGAGGTCTACTCCACCGCTGCCGACAACCAGACCAGCGTCGAGATCAACGTGCTCCAGGGCGAGCGCGAACTTGCCCGCGACAACAAGTCGCTCGGTAAGTTCCAGCTGACCGGTATCCCGGCTGCCCGCCGCGGCGTGCCGCAGATCGAGGTCACCTTCGACATCGACGCCAACGGCATCGTCAAGGTCTCCGCTAAGGACAAGGGCACCGGCAAGGAGCAGCAGATCACCATCTCCGGCTCCACCGCTCTGTCCGACGAAGAAGTCGATCGTATGGTCAAGGACGCCGAGGCTCATGCCGAGGAGGACAAGAAGCAGAAGGAAGAGGTCGAGGTCCGCAACCAGACCGACAGCCTGTGCTACTCCACCGAGCAGACCCTCAACGAGCTGGGCGACAAGGTTTCCGCCGATGTGAAGTCCAAGGCCGAGGCCGCTATCGCCGATGCCAAGAAGGCGCTCGAGGGCTCTGACGTCGAGGCCATCAAGGCCGCTGGCGAGTCCCTGCAGTCCGTGGCCTACGAGCTGGCTCAGGTTGTCTACGCCGACGCTCAGCAGCAGACCGACGGTGCCGCCGGCGCCCAGCCTGCCGACGATGACGTCGTCGACGCCGACTACGAGGTTGTGGACGACGAGGACAAGTAATCATGTCCGCCCGTAAAGCTCGCACGGAGGCGGCTGCCGTTGGGGCCGCCTCCGTTGACTCTGAGGAGAAGGACGTGAAGATTCCCGTAGAGGCCGTCGACGATACCGAGGCCAACGAGGCCGAGGCCGCCGAGGCTGTCGAGAACCAGGTAGAGGATTCCAACAAGGAGGCGACGATGACCGAGGACGAGATGGTGGAAGCCGCTATCCGCGCCGGTGAGGAAGCCGCCGACAACGACTTTAAGCTCAAGTTCGAGCAGGCCCAGAAGGAGCTTGCCGACGTGCGCAATGAGCTCGATGCTGCGGCAGAGGCTCAGAAGGCTGCCGAGGACAAGGCGAAGGACGCCACCGAGCGCACCGCCCGTCTGCAGGCCGACTGGGAGAACTTCCGTCGCCGCACCGCCAGCGAGCGTATCGCCGAGCGTGAGCGCGCGACAGAGAAGCTCGTCACTGCGCTGCTGCCGGTGGTCGACGATATCGAGCGTGCGATCGACCATGCCCGAAGCCAAGAGCTTTCCGACGACTTTAAGCAGTTCGTCGACGGCGTCGACGCGGTGCATGCCAAGCTACTCGATGTGTTTGCGCACGAGGGCGTTGAGCCCATCGACCCCAAGGGCGAGGCGTTTGATCCGCTCGAGCACCAGGCTGTGGGTCGTGTCGAGGACGCATCGCAGTACGACGAGACCGTCAACGACGTGTACCAGAAGGGCTACCGCATGGCGGACCGCATCCTGCGTTCCGCGATGGTGACGGTGACCTACGGTGGCGAAAAGCGCCCCGCACCGGAGCCCGAAGCGGCGCCCGAGGATGCTGCGGCCGATACGGCCGAGAGCACCGAGGAGTAATTGAGAAGGGCCCCGGGGCAACACCCGGGGCCCTTTCTGGCCTAGTGCCATATGAAAGCATGAGCCGCCGCCCGCTGGGCGACGGATAAAACAGGAGAGGAGCTACGATGGCTGCAGGCAAAACCTTCTATGACATCCTGGGCGTATCCAAGAGCGCCTCCGACAAAGAGATCAAGAGCGCGTTTCGCAAGCTCGCGCAAAAATATCACCCCGACGCCGGCGGCGACGAGGCCAAGTTCAAGGAGATCAGCGAGGCCTACGAGACGCTTTCGGACGAGAAGAAGCGCAAAGAGTACGACCAGATGCTCATGTTTGGCGGCATGCCGGGCGCAGGCGGCGCGTATGGCGGCGGCTACGGTGCCGGCGCGGGCGCCAGCGGCTGGGGCGACATCTTCGACAGCATCTTTAGCGGCAACGGCGCCTGGGGCAGCGATTGGGGCTCGGGCTTTGCCGGGGCTGCGGGCGCTGCCGGTGCCGGTGCGGGTCGCAGCCGCGCTCGCAAGGGCGGCGACCTGTCGCTGACCGTCGATGTGACGGCCGAGGACGCGTTTCGCGGCGTGACGCACAAGGTCACCTATCGCATTCCCTCGACAGGCGAGCAGCAGACCATTACGGTCTCGGTGCCCGCGGGCGCGGTCGACGGCGGCAAGCTACGCTACAAGCGTCGCGGCGAGTATGGCGTCGCCGGTGGCGAGCGCGGCGACCTGGTCGTGACCACGCATGTGGAGGAGCACCCGCTGTTTAAGCGCAAAGGCGCCGACGTGACCATGGAGGTACCGGTCTCGGTCTACGAGGCGGCGCTCGGCTGCACGGTGGACGTGCCCACGCCCGGCGGTGCGACGGTCCGTTTGAAAGTGCCTGCGGGTACCCAGACGGGCAAAAAGTTCCGCTTTAAGGAGATGGGGGCGCCCGACGTTAAGCACCGTGGCCGTACGGGCGCGCTGCTCGTCGAGATCAAGGTGCGGGTTCCCACGAACCTATCCGATGACGAGCGCGATGCCATGACCAAGCTGCGCGAGGCCGACACGCGCGACTACCGCGAGAAGGTCAACCGTTACAAGGCGACGTTCTAGGGCGGTCGCGGTGCACGCCCACGCCCGCGGGCTTATGATGGACGATAACGAGACGGAAAGGGGTCAGGTAGCATGGCCGAGGACAATAGGAACAAACCGCTGTACATGATCAGCGTGGCGGCCGAGCTGACCGGCATGCATCCGCAGACTCTGCGCGTCTACGAGTCCAAGGGCCTGGTGAACCCCCAGCGCTCGGGCGGCAACACGCGCCTCTATTCGCGTGCCGATATCGAGCGCCTGGAGCTCATCAACCAGCTGACCGACGAGGGCATCAACCTTGCCGGCGTGGTGCGTATCCTCGATATGAAGGAGCGTGCCGAGGAGCGCGAGCGCGAGAACGAAAAGCTCCGCGCCCGCATGCGCCAGCTCGAGGACGAGCTGCACGAGTACAAGATGCAGAAGAAGATCACCTCCCTGGCCCCGCGCGATGGCTCGGTTAATCCCGAACAGGTCATGCGCAAGCTACTGGGAGCCGGCGGGGATCTCTAGGTTCCGCCGTTCTAACGAACGGCGGACCGGTCGACGCTGCGCGCCGCCCAGGGCGACAATTTGTCATTCAAAAGGCAAGGCATGACCAGAAGGTCTATGCCTTGCCTTTTTCATGCCAACTTGTTCGCCCTGGACGTCGCTCGCTGTCCGTCCTCTACCTGCGGCGTTGCCATGGTCCGGATGCGGCACTTGGGGACGTTCCTCACTTTGGAAATGCGGCCCGCTTGCTGTCCGTCCTCTACCTGCGGCGTTGCCTTGCTCCGGATGCAGTAGTCGTTGGTAGTCATTGGGGCCCGCTCGCTGTCGTTGCCAAAGCATCGGCGTTGTTATGGGTAGTCATTGGGGACGTTCTTAAATGACTAGTCGAAAGGGACGCTCTTGCACCAAATCTGCTGATCCACATCGGGCTCGTCCTGTACTTTACCGAGATAAAGTGAACGTGCAGATTCGTAACCCATTCGCAACCGTTCTATGGCACGATATTGAACGAATGCATGCTATGCGCCCAAATTTTTTGGGCAGAGTGGGAGACAGTATGGTCAAGCTGTACGAGGACGGCATCTACCTGCGCGGCGGCAGCGAGGTTGTGCCTGCGGCCGAGGCTGCCGAGCGCGGTATTACGCAGACGCCCGAGGATGCCAAGCGCGGCACCATCGCGTATTCGATCCTCCAGGCACACAATACGTCCGGCGACCCCGAGGCGCTCAAGATTCGCTTCGATGCCATGGCGAGCCACGACATCACCTTCGTCGGCATCATCCAGACGGCGCGCGCCTCGGGCATGGAGCAGTTCCCGCTGCCCTACGTGCTCACCAACTGCCATAACTCGCTGTGCGCCGTGGGCGGCACCATCAACGAGGACGACCACGTCTTTGGCCTTTCCGCGGCCAAAAAGTACGGCGGCATCTTCGTCCCGCCGCACATCGCCGTCATCCACTCCTTTATGCGCGAGAACTTCGCCGGTTGCGGCAAGATGATCCTGGGCTCCGACTCGCACACCCGCTATGGCGCCCTGGGCACCATGGCCGTGGGCGAGGGCGGCGGCGAGCTGGCAAAGCAGTTGCTGCGCGACACCTACGACGTTGCCTATCCCGGCGTCGTCGCTATCTACCTCACGGGCGCCCCGCGTCCTGGCGTCGGCCCGCACGACGTGGCGCTCGCCATCATCCGTGCCGTCTTTGCCAAGGGCTATGTCAAGAACAAGGTCATGGAGTTTGTGGGCCCGGGTATCGCGAGCATGACGACCGATTATCGCAACGGCGTCGACGTCATGACCACCGAGACCACCTGCCTGTCGAGCATCTGGGCCACTGACGAGGACACGCACGCGTTTTTGGCCATGCACGGTCGCGGCGACGACTACCGCGAGCTCAAGCCCGCCGATGTCGCCTACTACGACGGTTGCGTCGAGGTCGATCTGTCGAGCATCAAGCCCATGATCGCGCTGCCATTCCATCCTTCCAACGGCTTTGAGATCGAGGAGCTCAACGAGAACCTCGAGGACATCCTGCATGAGGTGGAGCTCGAGGCCGCCAAGATCGGCGAGGGCAAGACGCACTTTAGCCTGCTCGACAAGATCGTCGACGGCAAGCTTCACGTGCAACAGGGCGTTATCGCCGGCTGCTCGGGCGGCAACTACGACTCCGTGGTCCAGGCTGCCCGCGTGCTCAAGGGCGCCAACACCGGCTGCGGCGAGTTCTCGCTGTCGGTCTATCCCACGAGCCAGCCCGTGGCGCTCGAACTTACGCGTCGTGGCTATATCTACGACCTTATGGAGGCCGGCGCGATCGTGCGCACGGCGTTCTGCGGTCCGTGCTTTGGCGCCGGCGACACGCCTGCCAACAACGGCCTGTCCATCCGCCACACCACGCGCAACTTCCCCAACCGCGAGGGTTCCAAGCCGGGCAATGGTCAGCTGAGCGCCGTGGCCCTGATGGACGCTCGCTCCATTGCGGCGACAGCTGCCAACGGCGGCGTCCTGACGCCGGCGACCGACCTGCCCGAGGAGACTTGGGACGAGGCCTGCGAGTACACCTTTGACGACGCGCCGTACAAAAAGCGCGTGTACTGGGGCTTTGGCAAGGCAGAGCCTGCCGACGAGCTGGTCGAAGGTCCCAACATCAAGCCGTGGCCCGCAATGGAGCCTCTCGGCGACGATATCCTGCTCAAGGTGTGCTCCAAGATCATGGACCCGGTCACCACGACCGACGAGCTCATTCCCTCGGGCGAGACGAGCTCCTTCCGCTCCAATCCGCTGGGCCTGGCAGAGTTTACGCTCAGCCGCCGCGATCCGGCCTACGTGGGTCGTTCCAAGGAGGTCGACGCCGTGGAGAAGCGCCGCGTTGCCGGCGAGGCGGCAGGCGACCTGGCGGCACTCGATGCCGAGCTTGCCGGCGTGTTTGAGGCGCTGGCCGGCGCCGGCGTCGCGGCCGATGCCAAGGCGACCGAGTACGGCTCCATGCTCTATGCCAAGAAGCCCGGTGACGGTTCTGCCCGCGAGCAGGCCGCGAGCTGCCAGCGCGTGATTGGCGGTCTGGCCAACATCGTCTACGAGTACGCCACCAAGCGTTATCGCTCCAACGTGATGAACTGGGGCATGGTGCCCTTCCAGATGGAGGCCGAGCCCAACTTTGAGGTGGGCGACTACGTCTTTGTGCCGGGTATCCGTGCCGCGCTCGATGGCGACCTGAAGGACATCGCCGCCTACGTGGTGCGCGCCGATGGTGCGGTCGAGCAGATTGAGCTCTACATTGCCGATATGACGGCTGAGGAGCGTGCCATCGTCAAGGCCGGCTGCCTGATCAACTACAACAAGTTCAAGGCCGCTGCCGAGTAACGCACTTAATTGTCCGCCCGGGGCTTACCCTTTCCCGCCCGCTCACGCGCTTCGCGAGGGTCGCGTTCGGGAAAGGGTAAGCCCCGGGCTATATTACTGTGTTCTCGTTGGGTCTTGAGGGACGCTAATAAATAGACTTGCTTGATGCCGCCTCTGTTAATGGGGCGGCTTCTTTTTGTCGAGAACCGCCACAAAGGGGGCAGGCACCTTTGTGGCGGTTTTCGGTCTGTCTCGACCTGTAACATCTTGGCCGCTAAAAGTGGGCCTGGTGTTACAGATTTAGATTTTCGATTCGGGTGTCTTCTGTTCGTCTCGATTTGTAACAGATAGAGTTCTATTTGCCGAGTAGATGTTACAGATTGAGACAAACGGGTGCCGCTGGCCATTTCATCTTGATTTGTAACATCTGGAGCCATAAACAGCCGCTAGATGTTACAGATTGAGATAGTAAGGGGACGAGACCGCAGCGGGTGAGCGTGCCTGCTCCCTATCTCTTAATCACTCAGAAAATCTTATATATAGAGACTTAGATTTATGTATAAGATCGCGCAAAGCTGGCAACAATACTTCTCGAACAACGTGAAGCCGCCCCGTAGGGCGGCCGCCCCAAGAGAGGTGATTCCATGAGAATCGATAAGCTAGCAATGACGTCGCGCGAGGCGTTGCAGACCGCTATGAGCACGGCTGCCGACGCGCAGGCCGGCGCGGTGGGGCCGATTCACCTGCTGTCCGCCCTGCTCGGTGCCGGTGAGCGCAATATCTCCGTGATCATCGAGCGCATCGGCGCCGACCCGGCCCAGCTCGCACGCTCCACGCAGGATGCCATCGACCATGCGCCCAAGGTTTCCGGCGAGGGCCAGCAGATGGGTCTTTCTAACGAGCTCGTCCGTGTCATCGAGAAGGCCGAGAAAAAGGCCACCAAGATGGGCGACAGCTTTGTAGTGACCGAGCATCTGCTGATGGCGCTTGCCGAGGACAAAGGTGAGGCGGGCCGCGTGCTGCGCGACGCCGGCGTTACCAAGGAGCGTATCGAGCAAGTCTACGAGGAGCTGCGCGGCGATGACCGCGTGACGTCTGACGAGGACAAGACACAGTTTGAGGCACTGGAGCAGTACGGCCGCAACATCTGCGACCTGGCCCGTGCCGGCAAGCTCGATCCGGTTATCGGCCGTACCGACGAGATCCGTCGTACTATCCAGGTCCTGTCCCGTCGCACCAAGAACAACCCTGTGCTCATCGGCGAGCCGGGTGTCGGTAAAACGGCCATCGTCGAGGGCATCGCCCAGCGTATCGTGGCCGGCGACGTGCCGAGCACGCTGCGCGACCGCGACCTCATCGAGCTCGACATGAGCGCGCTGGTCGCCGGTGCCAAGTACCGCGGCGAGTTCGAGGACCGCTTGAAGGCCGTGCTCAAGGAAGTGCAGAAGTCCGAGGGCAAGGTCATCCTGTTCATCGATGAGCTCCACACCATTGTGGGCGCGGGCGCCACCGAGGGCTCCATGGACGCCGGCAACATCCTCAAGCCTGCGCTCGCCCGCGGCGACCTGCACGCGATCGGCGCGACCACGCTCGACGAATACCGCAAGTACATCGAGAAGGACGCGGCGCTCGCCCGTCGTTTCCAGACCGTTATGGTCTCCGAGCCTACCGTCGAGGACACCATCTCGATTCTGCGTGGCCTCAAGGAGAAGTACGAGATCTTCCACGGCGTGCACATTACCGATAGCGCGCTCGTGGCCGCCGCCGACCTCTCCGATCGCTACATCGCCGACCGCTTCCTGCCCGACAAGGCCATCGACCTGGTCGATGAGGCCGCAAGCCGCCTGCGCATGGAGCTCGACAGCATGCCGGTCGAGATCGACGCCACCACGCGTCAGCTCACCCAGCTGCAGATTGAGGAGCAGGCGCTCATGAAGGAGACCGACGACGCCTCCAAGGAGCGTCTGGAGACCCTGCGCCAGGAAATCGCCGAGGTCCAAGAAAAGCTCAACGTGCAAAAGGCCGGTTGGCTCAACCAAAAGAACGCCATCGACCATGTGCAGGAGCTCAAGGGCCAGCTCGATGAGGCCAAGAGCGAAGAGGAACGTGCGACGCGCAACGGAGACTTGGGCCGTGCGTCCGAGCTGCGTTACTCCGTGATTCCGGGTCTGCAGCAGCAGATTCAGGATTCCGAGGCCGCGCTCGAGGCACAAAAACAGCAGGACGGTGAAGGCCTCAACGAGCAGGTGACCTCCGACGAGATCGCCGAGGTCGTGAGCGCCTGGACCGGTGTGCCCGTCTCCAAGATGATGCAGGGTGAGCTCGACAAGCTGAAGGGCTTGGAAGGCGAGCTGCATAAGCGCGTCATCGGCCAGGATGAGGCCGTCTCCGCCGTTGCCGCGGCCGTGCGCCGTAGCCGTGCGGGCCTCTCCGATCCGGACAAGCCCATCGGCAGCTTCTTCTTCCTGGGCCCCACCGGTGTGGGCAAGACCGAACTCGCCAAGGCGCTGGCCGAGTGCCTGTTCGATGACGAGCGCGCGCTCGTGCGTATCGACATGTCCGAGTACATGGAGAAGTTCAGCGTTCAGCGTCTGATCGGTGCGCCCCCGGGATACGTGGGCTACGACGAGGGTGGACAGCTCACCGAGGCCGTGCGCCGTCGCCCGTACTCCGTAATCTTGCTCGACGAGATGGAGAAGGCCCATCCAGATGTCTTCAACGTGCTGTTGCAGGTGCTTGACGACGGCCGTCTGACCGATGGTCAGGGTCGTCAGGTGTCCTTCAAGAACACGATCATCATCATGACGTCCAACGTGGGCTCCAAGGCTATCGCCGATCTTTCGGGCAAGGACGAGGAGGAGATGCGCCATCAGGTCGACGCGGCCATGGCTCAGACTTTCCGTCCCGAGTTCCTCAACCGTATCGACGATATCGTGGTGTTCCATCCGCTCGGCATGGCGCAGATCGAAAAGATCGTCGATATTCAGCTCGCCGACGTCCGCGCACGTCTGGCCAAGGAGCGCATGACGCTTGCCATCACCCCGGCGGCCAAGCAGATGCTCGCCGTGGGCGGTCTGGACCCGGTTTTTGGTGCCCGTCCGCTCAAGCGTCTGGTGCAGCGCGAGGTCGTGGACGCCATCGCCGCCGCTATCATCGACGGTACGGTGCGCGAGGGTGATCAGGTGACGGTTGACGTCGACAAGGACGGTGCCTTTACCGTCGTGTGCGATAACACGCCGTCTGCCACCTACGAGGTGCCCGACGCCGAGTAGATTGTTGGGCCATGCCTTAAAATCTACCTTTTGAGCCAAACGCCAAGGGCGGCGGATCCAATTGGGTCCGCCGCCCTTTTTCGTGCGACAATCGATGGTGTTGAACATGAGTACATGGCAAGGAGCTATGCAGATGAAAGACGAGAACGAGACGAACGCACCGGCGCCTGAGTCAGCGCCCGCCGCACCCAAGCCGGCACCCAAGCCGCGCGACCCCTACATCCGTGCCGAGAACGAGGATGACGACGGCTACGATCCCTACAGCGATCGCCGCCCCGAGCGCGAGCCGATGTTCGAAGCCGATCCGTGGCGCTAACTCCTGCAGGGTAGCTAATTTGGGACGGGGCTTTTTTAGCTGCCCCGACCGTTAATCGACTAAACCGGCACATTACCAGCCGGGGCAGCTAAAAAAGCCCCGTCCCAAATTAGCTACCCTCGCTGCGGCCGGCTAGTCCTGGGCCTTGATGCTTGGCATCAGAATCTGGGCGAGGTAGTCGGTCTCGAGTTTGGTGGCAGCGTCGGCCTTGCCGTCTTTGCCGACCAGTACGTTCTTGATCTGGCTATAGGTATAGCGGTTGCCGGTTGTAAGCTCGACAAGCTCAATGGCCGTGTCCATGGGGTAGGTCGACACGGGGTCTTGCGTGCGCCCGTTGATGGTCTGGGGCACCACATACGGATAGACGGGGCCGCTGGCGTAGACCGTGTAGCCGTTGCCAAGGCTTGCCGTACCCAAAACCGTATCGCCCTTATCGGGCGTAAAGCTCTCGCCGTCGCGCACTGCGACAAGCGTCACGATCGGCGTATTGCTGTCGCTGGCAAGATAGATGCACAGCGTATTGCCGTTTTGCCAAGTCGCGACTTTGCCGTACCACTCAACGGGAATATCGAGCTGATACAGGTTCGTTGCCTTATGCCGAGCATCGGCGTCGCGGGCCGCCTGCGCCTCGCGGGAACTCGTGGCATTGACGGCGGCGTCACGGCGCGCGGTTGCCGCCTGCTGGAGCACCTTTGCGACCGCGGCAGAGCTCGCGCCGCCCTCCTCGGCGTACTTGGCCGCGGCATCGATCTGGTCGTCGGTCACCGTGTCTGCCGAAGGTACCTTAAGCTTAAAGGATGCCTGAGCGCTCAGGTCCTGCCCGTCGCTCTTTACGCTAACCTGCGCCTTGGTGGTCGGCACGGTGTAAATGGTACCGTCGGCTGCGATGGGGGACCCAGCTATGGAGAGCGTATAGTCGCCAGGCAGCAGCTTAATACCGCGACCGTGCTCATCAACATAGAGCGTCTCGCTCACGGAGGAGCCGTCAGAGTCTTGCCCGCTCACCTGCACGGGAATCTTGGAGCCGGTGGAACAGTCGAGCCCTGCGGCATGTACGCCAATCTGCACCGACATCATGGTGTGGGCGTTGACGGCAGCGACGGCGGCCTGTTCTTGTTGGTATCCGTTCCAAGCGGCATAGCCCGCGCCGCCGGCAACGAGCGCGGCGGCAACGACGCCGGCAACCATCAAATTGCGTCGCTTGGGCGACATCTTGTGATGGCGAGCCTCGGCTTCGCGTGCCGAGGGAACGGACGGCAGGGGAATATCGCCCATGGCGATGGTCTCGTCGACGGCCGGCGCAGAACCCAGGCCAGGAAGCTCGCGGGTGAGCGAGTCATCGGCAGGCAAGCTGCCAAGCAGGGCGGTCTCTTCTCCCGAGGCGGATTCCGACTGGACGTCGTCCTTGCTATCGTCCTCTTCGGCTTCGGCTTCGGCTTCGGCTTCGGCCTCGTCAGAAGCGTCTTTGGCGTCGCTGCCTTCGTCCTCAGTGCCTTCGCGCACCTCGTCCTGCGCGTCGACGGCCAAGTCGCTCAACGAGAGCTCGCCTAGCGCAATCCGGTCAAGGCTCTCCAGGGCCTCGGCACATGCTTCCGCATCCTGGGCCGCATCCTCGCGGCCACGTGTCTCATCGCTCATATATCCCCCAATGCAATATCGGCTCAACACTGTACCCAAAAATGGAGCCATATAAAGCGCATGCGAAATATAAGATCCGATTTAACCCGAGCGCATCGTTCGGCCGTATCCTCACGGCAGCAAAAGGCCCCCGGAACGCGAACGAATCACGTTTCGGGGGCTCTGCAGTGCGTTGAGTTGCGCGGAGCCGGCTATGCCGCTTCGTGCTCAAGCGATGTTTGCGTCAGGCGCGTTACTCGGCGTGCGCGTAATCAACCTTGGCGCGACGGGCAGTGGCCTTCTCCCAATCGCTGGTGCCCTCAAAGACATCCTGCTTGTAGGGGTTGCGGCCGAGCTTCTTGGCACGGTAGGCGACGTAGATGATCGCGGCGATGTTGGCTACCAGTGCGACGATCGAGACCGCGGTGGCGGCGCCGGGGTCGAGCGTGGAGTGCGTCACAAAGATGGACTCCTCCTGGAAGTAGGGGAACACCTGGGCAAACATGCACCAAATGGCCAGCGTAAAGGCGCGGTTCTGGATCCAGCCGCCCTTGTTCCAGATAAAGGCGGCGACGGTGGGCGCCAGCAGCAGCGCAAAGCCGCAGAACCAGGAGTGGGTGGGCAGGCAGTTGTAGGTGTAGCAGAAGTTCCAGATGTCGTAGGCGATGATGTAGACCCAGGTCATGTCGGGCCACAGCATGTCGGTCTTGTCCTCGGAGGCGTAGACGCTCCACCAACCGGTCATGCAGAAGATGTTGATGATGCCCGCGATGCCGTTGAACACGTTGTTCCAGCCGGCCAGCTGCGTAGCACCTTCGGAGGTGACCCAGGTGGACTCGCCCAGGACAAAGAAGTGATAGGCGCTCTCAAAGTCGGACACGACGGCAATCAAGATGTTGATGGCGACGATCACAAACGGCCATGCGCGGAACCAATGCGCCTTGCCGATCTTGCCCCACTGGTACTTAATGGCAATGAAGCCCCAGCAGCCGGCCAGCGCCGCGTATACCTTGGCGTAATGGAACCAGCTGTTCTGGTATACATGGGTGGGGTTGGTGAGCGCCCACTCGGCACCCTGCGAAACGCCGACGGCGATGGCGATGCAGTAGATGGTCATGGCCAGCGGAGCCACGCCAAAGATGATGGCCGCGCCGAGCTTGGTACGGCGGCCGACCTCGTTGAGTACGATCAAGCCGATAAAGACCATCGCCCAGCCGGCCCAGTGGATAAGGGTATCGCTACCCCAAACATCGAACAGCATGCTGCTCTCCTTTCATACGCCCGCGGCCCCTCTTCCGTCGCGGGCAGTTTGGCCAAATGTCATCAGTTCCTGGGCTTGCGCTCGGAATACTTGGCGGTGTAGCCCTCGATGTGGAGTGTCGAGGCGATAATCTCCTTAACCGTCTCGTCGGGCACATCGGGGTGCGTGCGGATGTACATCAACAGCCCCATGATGAGGGTGTAAAACGTCTCGTAGACATGGTCGATGCGCAGGTCATGATGGGCGACAAAGTCCACCACGGTGGTGTCGCAGATGTATTGCGCCACGCGCTGGACCACGTTGTGCAGAAAGCCGCCGTAGAGCGCGCCGCTGCTCGAGATGAGCGTGCTCGGCAGCTCGTGGCCGCTCACAACCAGGCGCTTAAAGAGCGGGGCGACGGTGTCGAGTGCGCCCTCGATATCACCGACGATGCGGCTGGCATTCCACTGCTCGAGCTCGGAGATAAAACCGTCGATTGCCTCGTCCATGACGGCGGTGACGGCGGCGTCCATGTCGACGAAGTAGTGGTAGAACAGCGAGCGCGTGCAGCCGGCTCGCTTGGTCACGGCCGAGACGGATAGATGGGACACGCCCAGCTCGGAGCTCACGGCGCGCACGGCGGCGAGAATCTCGCGACGGCGCTCGTCACCTGTCAGGCGCTTTGCCGCGCTGTCGGGCGTGGGGACGGCGTCGGCCACAGGGGTGTTCGCTGCGTTATCGCTCATGCGCTTGCCGCCTTTCATCCGTTTGGGCCCGACCGTTCGCCTAATAGTCTTGAATAGTGTTGACGGTTCGTCAATACTATTTTTGACATAATGTCAACAATGGCGGGTGAACGGCATGGGGGCATGCCCGGCCTGCAAAAAAGAGGGGCGCTGCGGCCTCGTCGGGCTGCGGCAAGAGAAGGGACAACCATGATTCTCAACGGACCGGGAATTAGCTACACCGAGCCCGACATCGGTTCGGAGTTCGTGCCGCCGCTGCCGGAACATCCGCGCGAGGCCATTGTCAAGCTGTGCGAGCATTGCACCAACCGTCTGCTGCATCGCGACGAGCTGCTGGGCTACGAGTACTGGTCGTTTGCCGAGGCCGCAACCGACGAGCAGGCCGAAGTGCTCTGCAAGATGAAGATGCGCCGTCCCTATACGCTGCCCGAGATGGTCAAGCTCACCGGCATGCCCGAGGCCCAGATCGAGAAGATGCTCGACGACATGAGCTACACGGGTCTGCTCGAGTACAACTGGGAAAATCCCGAGCGCGCCAAGCAGTGGGTACTGCCCATGCTGGTGCCGGGTTCCGCCGAGTTCCTCAACATGCGCGTGAGCCAGCTCGAGGAGCATCCGGTCTATGCCAAGTTCTTTGAGCAGGCGTCCAAGGGGCCGCTGTCCAAAGCCACGCCGATGGTGCCGCCCGGAGGCGCCGGCATTGGCATGCACGTCATTCCGGTCGAGAAGGCTATCGATGCTTCGAGCACCTCGGTGCCGATCGAGCATATCGAGCATTGGCTCGACAAATACGAGGGCAAATATGCCGCCAGCACCTGCAGCTGCCGCGCGAGCCGTCGTGTGATGGGCGAGGGCTGTGCCGACGACCCCGCCGACTGGTGCATTGCCGTGGGCGATATGGCCGACTATGTGGTTGAGACCGACCGCGGCCATTATGTGACGCGTGAGGAGGTCTATGACATCTTGCGCCAGGCCGAGGACAACGGCTTTGTGCACCAGATCACCAATATCGACGGCGAGAACAAGATCTTCGCCATCTGCAACTGCAACGTCAACGTGTGCTACGCCCTGCGCACCTCGCAGCTGTTCAACACGCCCAACCTGTCGCGCTCGGCCTATGTCGCCAAGGTCGAGAAGGACAAGTGCGTAGCCTGCGGTCGCTGCGTTGAGGTGTGCCCGGCCGGTGCCGTCAAGCTCGGCCAGAAGCTCTGCAGCAAAAAGGCCGGCGGACAGGTGCCCGAGTATCCGCGCCAGGAGCTGCCCGATGCCACCAAGTGGGACCACACCAAGTGGTCGCCCAACTACCGCAACGACAACCGCATCGAGACACACGATTCCGGCACCGCGCCCTGCAAGACGGCCTGCCCCGCGCACATTGCCGTTCAGGGCTATCTGAAGCTCGCGGCGCAGGGCCGCTATGACGAGGCGCTAGCGCTCATCAAGCGCGAGAACCCGCTGCCCGCTATCTGCGGCCGTGTGTGCAATCGCCGCTGCGAGGATGCCTGCACCCGCGGTCGCGTGGACGAGGCCGTGGCCATCGACGAGGTCAAGAAGTTTATCGCCCAGCGCGATCTGGATGCCGCGACCCGCTATGTCCCACCTGTGGTGACCCCGACGCGTGCCGGCGGCTTCGACCAGAAGATCGCCATCATCGGTGCCGGTCCGGCCGGCCTGTCCTGCGCTTTCTACCTGGCCGAGAAGGGCTACAAGCCCGTCGTGTTCGAGAAGAATGAGCGCCCGGGCGGCATGCTCACCTATGGCATTCCCAGCTTTAAGCTGCAGAAGGATGTTATCGAGGCCGAGGTCGAGGTCATTCGCCTGATGGGCGCCGAGTTCCGCTATGGCGTGGAGGTCGGTCGCGATGTGACGCTCGACGAGCTGCGCGAGCAGGGCTTTAAGGCCTTTTATGTTGCCATTGGCTGCCAGGGCGGCCGCCTCGCCGGTATTCCGGGCGAGGATGCCGAGGACGTGACCGTGGCCGTCGACTTTTTGCGCAAGGTCAACAGTGGCAAGATCGACACGCTGCCCGGCCGCACCATCGTGGTGGGCGGCGGCAACGTGGCTGTCGATGTCGCGCGCAACGCCTGCCGTCTGGGTTCCGAGCACGTTGAGATGTTCTGCCTGGAGAGCGAGGCCCAGATGCCCGCCAGCGAGGAGGAGCGTCGCGAGGCCGTTGAGGACGGCGCCCACATCAGCTGCGGCTGGGGCCCCAAGGAGGTTCACCTGGACGAGGCCGGTCGTGTGTGTGGTATCACCTTCAAGCGCTGCACGCGTGTCTTTGACGACGAGGGCCGTTTTGCGCCCGAGTACGACGAGAACGACCTGCGTCGTGTCGACGCCGACCGCGTGGTCATGTCGATCGGTCAGTCCATCGTGTGGGGCGACCTGCTGGCTGGCTCCAAGGTGGAGCTTGGCCGTGGCCAGGGTGCCCTTGCCGATCCTCAGACCTACCAGACCGCCGAGCCCGACATCTTTGTGGGCGGCGACGTCTACACCGGTCCGAGCTTTGCCATCAACGCCATCGCTGCCGGTCACGAGGCCGCCGTGTCCATCCACCGCTTTGTGCAACCGGGCTCCACGCTCACCATCGGCCGCAACCAGCGCCGCTACATCGCGCTCGACCGCGACGATGTCGTTATCGAGAGCTACGACAACGCGAGCCGCGAGGTGGCACATGTCGACCGCGAGCGCGAGAAGGCCGCGCCCTTTAGCGAGTACATCGAGACCTTTACCGAGGAGCAGGTACGCGCCGAGACCGCTCGCTGCCTGGGTTGCGGTGCCTCGATCGTCGACCCCAACAAGTGCATCGGCTGCGGTCTGTGCACTACCAAGTGCGCGTTCGATGCCATCCACCTGGATCGCGACCGCCCCGAGTGCTCCACGATGGTCAAATACGAGCAAAAGCTCCCCAGCTTGGGCAAGTACGCGCTCAAGCGTGCCATCAAGATCAAATTCGGGAAGAAGTAATGAGGTTCCGCCGTTCTAACGAACGGCGGCACTGCCGACGCTGCGCGGCGCCCAGATACCCCATCTTGCCCCTCAACTGCGGCGCCGCGGGCAAAAGCCCAGCGGACGCCTTGTTTCGGGGCAACCTGGGGCACCTGGATCGCCGCTCGCTGACGTTTGGCTGGCATCGCATCAACCGTTGCAGAAGGGTTTCTACCTTGCATGAATTGGGAATCGTCTATCACATTATTCGCGATGTCGAGAACGTGGCGCGCGCCAATGGCGTGAGTCGCGTTTCGAGCGTCACGCTGCTGCTGGGCGAGGTCTCGGGCGTCGTTCCCGACTTGCTGCTCGACGCTTGGCGCTGGGCGGCAGATAAAAAGCCTATCACCGAGGGCACGGAGCTTATCGTGGAGCCTGTCGAGGCCGTGACGCATTGCGAGGCGTGCGGCCGCGACTATGCGACGGTCGAGCACGGCAAGATCTGCCCCCATTGCGGTAGCGGCGAGACATACCTGCTGCAGGGCCAGGAGGTCATGATCAAGCAGATTGAGACCCCCGACGAGGACCCGCCAGATGCTGCTCCCGACGGCCTCTCCGACGCCCCCGATGCCGTCGACGCTGCCAACCCCCTCCACATCGTCTAGCCCCTAGTCGTTGGGGACGTTCTTGTTTGACTAGTCGTTTAAGAACGTCCCCAATGACTACTTACGTTAGTGCATAAGTCACGCTAATAGTCAAGTTATGTCTGTTTAAACAAAATAACTGCAGTACAAGCGCATTCGCGCTTGCCTAAAATCGATATTAATGACCAGCCTGCTTGTATCTGTAAAATGAATGGCTTGATAAGTGACGCCTTGGCGTGTAATCCGTCAAAAAGCAGTAACGTAATCAACTTGTAACAAACCTAGACGTTTAAACAAATTATCCAATCATTCGCATTTTTCTCTATAATTTTACAGGACGAACAGGTATACTCCTTTCATGTCGTGTAGGAAATACGTAGACAAAGAGGAGGTTATGTGATGGTAAGTATTGTTCTTGCTAGCCACGGGGACTTGGCAGCCGGAATCAAGCAGACGGGCTCGATGGTCTTTGGCGATCAGCCGTCTGTGACCGTGGTCTCGCTCGAGCCGAGCATGGGCCCCGACGACTTCCGTGCCAAGGTCGAGGAAGCAATCGCTTCCTTCGAGGACCAGGAGCAGGTGCTCTTCCTCGTTGATCTGTGGGGCGGCACGCCGTTCAACCAGATCAGCGGTCTCATCGAGGGCCACGATTCCTGGGCTATCGTCACCGGTGTCAACCTGCCTATGCTCATCGAGGCATATTCGCAGCGCTTTGACGCAAAGAACACTGCACATGCGATCGCAAAACATCTCGTGACTGAGGCTAAGGCTGGCGTGCGCGTCAAGCCCGAGTCTCTGGAGCCCGAGGAGAAGAAGCCGGCCACGGCCGCCGCTGCTCCTGCAGGCGCCATCCCTCCGGGAACGGTCATCGGCGATGGGCACATCAAGATCGCCCACGTCCGTATCGACACCCGTCTGCTGCATGGTCAGGTGGCCACCACGTGGACCAAGCAGATCAACCCCAACCGCATCATCGTGGTTTCCGACGGCGTTGCTCACGACGAGCTCCGCAAGACCATGATCGAGCAGGCTGCCCCTCCGGGAGTCCATGCCAACGTCGTGCCCATCAAGAAGATGGCCGAGGTTGTCAAGGACACGCGCTTTGGTGACACCAAGGCCATGCTGCTCTTTGAGAACCCGCAGGATCTGCTCAAGGCTATCGAGGCCGGCGTCGACATCAAGGAAGTCAACATCGGTTCCATGGCTCACTCCAAGGGCAAGGTCGTCGTCACCAACGCCGTCGCTATGGGCGATGACGACGTTAAGACTCTCGAGGCCCTCAAGGCCAAGGGCGTCAAGTTCGAGGTCCGCAAGGTTCCTTCGGATTCCTCCGAGGATCTCGACGCCATGTTGAAGAAAGCTAAGGCCGAACTGGCCGCTCAAGCATAGTAAAGGAGGGTCCGATACATGTCTGCAATCACTATTCTGCTTGTTGCGATTGTCGCGTTGCTTGCCGGTATGGAAGGCATTCTGGATGAGTTCCAGTTCCATCAGCCGCTCGTGGCATGCACGCTTATCGGTCTCGTAACCGGTCACCTTCAGGAGGGCATCCTCCTGGGCGGTTCGCTCCAGATGATGGCCCTTGGCTGGGCTAACGTCGGCGCCGCCGTCGCGCCTGACGCCGCTCTGGCCTCGGTCGCTTCTTCGATTATCATGGTGCTCGCCCTCAACGGTGGCGCCACCGATTCGGCCAAGGCCGTTACCGCCGCCATCGCCGTCGCCGTCCCGCTGTCGGTCGCTGGTCTGTTCCTGACCATGATCTGCCGTACCCTGGCTACCGCTATCGCTCACGCCATGGACGGTTGCGCCGAGAAGGGCGACTTCTCCGGCATCGAGCGCTGGCAGTACGCCGCCATCCTCATGCAGGGCCTTCGTATCGCCATCCCGGCAGTACTTCTGTGCATCATCCCGGCCGAGGCAGTTACCAACGCGCTTAACGCTATGCCCGACTGGCTGTCCGGCGGCATGGCTGTCGGCGGCGGCATGGTCGCTTCCGTCGGTTACGCCATGGTCATCAACATGATGGCCACCAAGGAGACCTGGCCGTTCTTCATCCTCGGCTTTGTCCTTGCTGCCATCCCTCAGCTCACGCTGATCGCTCTTGGCCTCATCGGCATCTCCCTTGCCCTCATCTACCTTGGCCTCAAGGATCTGGCCAAGCAGGGTGGCGGCATGGGCGGCGGCTCCGGTGACCCGCTCGGCGACATTCTGAACGATTACGAGTAGGAGGGGAGTGATACATATGGCAGAGAACAAGATTCAGCTCACCAAGGCTGACCGCAAGAAGGTTTGCTTCCGTCATCAGTTCCTTCAGGGCTCGTGGAACTACGAGCGTATGCAGAATGGCGGCTGGTGCTTCGCAATGATCCCTGCGATCAAGAAGCTCTACACCAGCAAGGACGACCAGATTTCCGCGCTTAAGCGCCACCTGGAGTTCTATAACACCCATCCCTATGTTTCCGCCCCCGTCATTGGCGTTACCCTCGCTCTCGAGGAGGAGCGCGCCAACGGTGCACCGATCGATGACGTCGCCATTCAGGGCGTCAAGGTCGGTATGATGGGCCCGCTCGCCGGCGTCGGCGACCCCGCCTTCTGGTTCACCCTTCGCCCGATCCTGGGCGCTCTGGGCGCTTCCCTGGCCCTGTCCGGCAGCATCGCCGGTCCGCTGCTGTTCTTCTTCGCGTGGAACATCATCCGTTACGCCTTCCTGTGGTACACACAGGAGTTTGGCTATAAGGTCGGCTCCTCCATCGCCAAGGACCTCTCCGGCGGTCTGATGGGCAAGGTTACCGAGGGCGCTTCCATCCTGGGTATGTTCATCATCGGCGCCCTGGTCGAGCGCTGGGTGTCCATCTCCTTCACCCCGGTCGTCTCCAAGGTCACGCAGTCTGCCGGCGCCTTCATTGACTGGGCTAACCTGCCTTCCGGTGCCGAGGGCATCAAGGAAGCGCTGACGATGTACAACTCCGTCGGTGCTACCGCTCTTGATCAGGTGAAGGTCACCACGCTTCAGGCTAACCTCGATCAGCTCATCCCCGGCCTTGCTGCCGTGTGCCTGACGCTGTTCGTCTGCAAGCTGCTCAAGAAGAAGGTCAGCCCGATTGTCATCATTCTGGCTCTCTTCGCCGTCGGTATCATCGGTCGCGTTTGCGGCTTCATGTAAGCGCGCTTCGGCTTACGACCGAGAGTTGCTAGGCAAGGGCTTTTGAGCCATTGAAACGGACCGCACCCGGTGGGTACACTGGATGCGGTCCGATTGTTTTATTTGGAGGGCGAGGCGCGCATGGCGCAATCTCAGAACAGCACGGTCGATCTGGCAACACCGGCAACCTGCCTGATGGGGCTTACCAGCCACGGTAACGTGATGGTGGGCAATAAGGCGTTCGAGTATTACAACGAGCGCAATCCCGAGGATTTTATTCAAATTCCGTGGGACGAGGTCGACTATATTGCCGCCGAGGTTTTGCGCGGCACTAAGAAGATCACGCGTTTTGCTATCTTTACCAAGGATAACGGCCATTTTACGTTTTCGACGCGCGACGACAAAGAGACGCTTCGTGCAGTTCGCAAGTACGTCGACGAGGATAAGCTCGTGCGTTCGCCCGACTTTATCGATGTGACGGCCAAGGGCGCCAAGAGCATCCCCTCCGTCATCAAAGGCCTTTTCCACAAAGGCAGCTAGTCGCCTGCGACGTTCTTATACGACTAGTCATTTAAGAATGTCCCCAATAACTACCTGTAGCTCTTCGCGGGATTCGCTGGGGAAATATCATCCCAGTTTGAGCGCCTATTCTGGGATGCAGTTTCCGGAACAGGCTCATTTGGGAAACCATATCCCGTTTCGAGCTCAAATTTCGGGTCGTAGTTTCCTAGAGAGGCCCCATCCGGAAAGCCCGTCCCAGAATTCGTCTGGATAGTGGGACACGCTTTCCGGAAGGCTGTCCCACCGTAACTTCGAAGAGTGGCTATGCGCTGCATGGCAGTGGCGCAAATCTGCTACACTAGTACAACATGCCTCCGTAGCTCAGGGGATAGAGCACCGCTCTCCTAAAGCGGGTGTCGACGGTTCGAATCCGCCCGGGGGCACCAGGGAATATGACGGCGTCGCGGGAGCGGCGCCGTTTCTGGTTTGTGGGGGGCCGCCGGCGGATTCGGGCCGTCGACACCCGCGTCACCG
>NZ_JBQKEH010000017.1:0-45958 GCF_052121415.1 Collinsella sp. LCP19S3_D5 | reverse complement strand
CGATACAATACGGAGAGGCGCAGCGATGCGCTCGGCGGCCGCACGCCGGCCGAGTTCCGCGCCGCGCTGGGAAGGGCCGCGTAACGGTCCAAGAAATCGTCCGCAGTCCCGCCGATGCGGAAACTGCGTCCCGTTTCGGGTCTTTAAAGCGGGACGCGGCTTCCCCTAGGGAAGCATCTCGTTATTTGCCGTCGTCGTCCTGGGCTTCATCGCGCGCGTAGAGCTCCAGCATGCGGCGGCGGTATTCGCGCACGGCGAGCTTGGCGCGCTCCAGGCGGCGGCGCTCACGCGGAGTCAGCTCGGACGGGTCGATCTCGTCGCCATAGGTCTTCTCAGCCAGCAAATGAGCGGCGTCCACGATACGGGCATCGATGTGGCCGCTTGCCGCCTCGGTCGAGAGGCGGTCAGCAATGGAATCAAGGGTAGGTATGCCGTCGAGCGAACGCCCATGGCCATGCGAGGTCAAAAGCTCATGCTCGCGCGCGAGCAGGCTCGCTAGGTCGTGGTGAGCGCGCAGGATATCGAGTGCGTCGGCAGGGTGCTCGGCGACCTCTGCCACGGCAGTGGCCGGCGCGGCATCGACCACGCGATAGAAGAGCTGCGCGAGCAGCGGCATCAAGAACACCGTGATGGCACCGGCGGCTACCATAACCGAGGCGACGTCTTGCGACAGAGCGCCTGCGTTGACGGCCACACTCGTCACGGCAACGATGATCGGCAGGGCCGTGGTGCAGTACAGGGCCACGGTAATGCGGCCATACGCCGAAACGTCACGTGTCGCGGGACAAATGCTCATAGAGACAAGGATCGGTACGGCGCGAATGATCAGCAACGCCGCGATAAAGCCCACGAGCAGACCCGGGCGCGACGCCACGGCCGTCAGGTCAATCTTTGCGCCCGACACGGTAAAGAACACCGGAATCAAAAAGCCATAGGCCAGGCCATCGAGCTTGGTCTCGAGCGTATGGTTGCCCTCGGGGATGATATAGCGCAGGACAAAGCCAGCGGCAAAAGAGCCCAACACGATGTCGAGGTCAAAGATGGCGGAAAATGCCACGAGTGTGACCAGGATGAGCACCGTCAGGCGCACGAACGTCTGCGACGTCGTGTCGGCCCGTTCCTCGACAAACGCAAAGAAGCGGCTGCCGACGCGCTTGGAGCGGCTCGGAACCACGGCCAACAGCACACAGACCAGTGCAAACAAGCCAAGGATCACGAGCGTCTGGATACCAGTACGAGCGGAGAGCAGCACCGACATGGCAAGCACGGGACCGAGCTCTCCCCACGTGCCATAGGCAAGGATGGAGTCGCCCACGCGCGTGCCGGTCAGCGAACGCTCACGCATGATGGGCACGAGCGTGCCGAGCGCCGTCGAAGTGAGCGCCAGCGTCACGGCGATACCGTCGAAATGGCTGACCGAGAACCACGGGGTAAAGCGCACGGCAAGCCAGGCGATGCCAAACGTGACGACCCACGTCGCCATACCGTAGCGTCCCTCGACGCCCGTGATGTTCTTGGGGTCGATCTCAAAGCCGGCAAGCAGGAACAAAAAGGCCAGACCGAGCTCGGACACAAGCGAGACCTCGGCATCTACATGGATGACGCCGAGCATATGAGGTCCCAGCACCGCGCCGAACACAAGCAAAAAAACCGTCTCGGGAACGGGCTTTCCGGGAATCGCCGATGCGATAAAGGGGCTTGCAAAAGCCACAAGCGCGATGATGGCGAGCGAAACGAATGCCATGTGATGCCTTTCTCTTGTTTGCGCTTCACTGTAGCACCCTCGCCGTCCTCAATACGCCATGAGCTGTCGTATCATAGTGACGTTTACAAACATGTGGCTCAAGGCGACCGCGAGGCTTGTCCCGCAAACCGACCGCTGCCGCATACCGCACCGTACGCCCAACCGATCAGGAAGGCAGGAACCAATGGTCTCTCGTATTTACGTGGAGAAGAAACCCGGGTTCGACGTCGAGGCTCAGCAGCTCAAGGGCGAGCTGACCGAAATTCTCGGCATCAAGGGCATCGAGGCCCTGAGGATCATCAACCGCTACGACGTCGAGGGCATCGACGAGGAGCTTTTCCGCTCCTGCGTGCCGACCGTCTTTAGCGAGCCCCAGGTCGATGTGACCTACGACGAACTCCCCGCAAGCGATGGCGCCGTCTTTGCCGTCGAATTCCTGCCTGGCCAGTTTGACCAGCGCGCCGACTCCGCCAGCGAGTGCGTGCAGCTCATCAGCCAGGGCGAGCGCCCCGCCGTGCGCTCCGCCAAGGTCTATATGATCTCGGGCGCTCTGGACGAAGCCGCCATCGAGGCCATCAAGCACTACGTGGTGAATCCCGTCGAGGCCCGCATCGCCTCGCTCGACCTACCCGAGACGCTGTACATGGAGACCCCCGAGCCCCAGCCCGTCGAGGTGCTCGACGGCTTCCGCGAACTCGACGAGGCCGGCCTTGCCGCCTTTATCTCCGAGCGCGGCCTTGCCATGGACGAGGCGGACATCGCCTTCTGCCAGCAGTACTTCCGCGATGAGGACCGCGACCCCACCATCACCGAGATCCGCGTGATCGACACCTATTGGTCCGACCACTGCCGCCACACCACCTTCGGTACCGTCCTGGACGACGTGACAATCGATGACGCCGTGGTACAGCAGGCCTTCGACCGCTATATGGAGATGCGCCACGAGCTCGGTCGCGACGCCAAGCCCGTCTGCCTCATGGATATGGGCACCATCGGTGCCAAGTACCTTAAGAAGACCGGCGTCATGACCGATGTCGACGAGTCCGAGGAGATCAACGCCTGCACCGTCAAGGTGAAGGTCGATGTCGACGGCGAGGACCAGGACTGGCTGTTCCTGTTTAAGAACGAGACCCACAACCACCCGACCGAGATCGAGCCCTTCGGCGGTGCCGCCACCTGCGTGGGCGGCGCCATCCGCGACCCGCTCTCTGGCCGCAGCTATGTGTACCAGGCCATGCGCGTCACCGGCGCCGGCGACCCCACCGTCCCGGTCTCCGAGACGCTCGAGGGCAAGCTGCCGCAGCGCAAGCTCGTGACCACCGCTGCCGCCGGCTACTCCAGCTACGGCAACCAGATCGGCCTTGCCACCGGTCAGGTCAACGAACTCTATCACCCCGGCTACGTGGCCAAGCGCATGGAGGTCGGCGCCGTCGTGGGCGCCACCCCGGCAAACCACGTGCGTCGCGAGTGCCCCGCCCCCACCGACAAGATCATCCTGCTGGGCGGCCGCACCGGCCGTGACGGCATCGGCGGCGCCACCGGCTCCTCCAAGACCCAGAATACCGATTCCATCGAAACCTCGGGTGCCGAGGTCCAGAAGGGCAACGCCCCGGTCGAGCGCAAGCTGCAGCGTCTGTTCCGCCGCGGCGACGCCTGCCGCCTGATCAAGCGCTGCAACGACTTTGGCGCCGGCGGCGTCTCGGTCGCCGTTGGCGAGCTTGCCGACGGCCTGTATGTCGACCTGGACACCGTGACCAAGAAGTACGACGGCCTGGACGGAACCGAGCTCGCTATCTCCGAGTCCCAGGAGCGCATGGCCTGCGCCGTCGCCGACGGTGACGTCGAGGAGTTCATGGGTTATGCCGCCGAGGAGAACCTGGAGGCGACCGTCATCGCCGAGGTTACCGCCGAGCCGCGCATGCGTATGGCCTGGAACGGCGTCGCCATCGTCGATCTGTCCCGCGAGTTCCTCAACTCCAACGGCGCACCCAAGCACCAGGTCGCCCACGTGTGTGCCCGTAGCGTGTGGCAACCCAGCTGGGCCGGTACCACGCTTGCCGAGCGCATGACCTCGCTTGTCACCGATCTCAACGTCGCCTCCAACAAGGGCCTTTCCGAGCGCTTCGACTCCACCATCGGTGCCGCTACCGTGCTCATGCCCTTTGGCGGCAAGACGCAGCTCACCCCGAGCTCTGCCATGGTCGCCAAGTTCCCCGTGGACGGCGAGACCACCACGGCGAGCGCTATGGCATGGGGCTTCAACCCCTACCTGATGGAGGCCGACCAGTTTGCAGGCGCCTACCTGTCCGTGGTCGAGTCCATCGCCAAGCTCGTTGCCGCCGGCTTTGAGCACAAGCGCGCCTACCTCTCCTTCCAGGAGTACTTTGAGCGCCTGCGCACCGAGCCCGAACGTTGGGGCAAGCCCATGGCAGCCGTCCTGGGCGCCCTTATGGCCCAGGTCGACCTGGGTGCCGGCGCCATCGGCGGCAAGGATTCCATGAGCGGCTCGTTTGAGGACGAGGCCGGCGAGCTCAACGTTCCGCCGACCCTGATCAGCTTCGCTGTCGCCGTGGGCCGTGCCGCCCGCGCCGTCTCCCCCGAGTTTAAGGGCCTCACGCACCGCGTCGTTCGCATCGCCCCCGCCACCTATGGCGAGGACTACCGCCCCGATGCCCAGCAGCTGCTCGCCGCGTTTGACGCCGTCGAGGCGCTCACCGCTACCGGCGACGCCCTGGCCGTCTCCACGCCCGGCTACGGCTGCGGCGCCGAGAGCCTCTTTAAGATGTGCGTCGGCAACCAGATCGGTATCGAGCTTGCCGAAGATGTGGACGTTGAGAGCCTCTTCACCCCGCTCTACGGTAGCTTTATCGTCGAGCTCGCCGAGGACGCCGAGCTGCCCGAGGTCGCCGACGGCGTTGTCGTCGAGCCCCTGGGTACCACCGTCGAGGGCTATGTCATCGACACCGGCTCCGAAGTCATCGAGCTCGCCGAGCTCCAGGAGGCCTGGGAGAGCGGTATCGAGGGCGTCTTCGCCTACCGCAGCGCCGGCGAGACCCCCGAGGTCGAGGCCATCGACTTCCGCGCCAAGGATATCCACGTGTACGGCGGCGCCAAGATCGCCCGCCCGCGCGTGATCATCCCTGTGTTCCCCGGCAACAACTGCGAGTACGATAGCGCCCGCGCCTTCCGCGCCGCCGGCGCCGAGGCCGACACCTTCGTGATCAACAACCTCACGCCCGAGGCCGTCGCCGAGAGCACCCACGAGCTCGCCCGCCGCATCCGTGCAAGCCAGATCGTCATGATTCCCGGCGGCTTCTCGGGCGGCGACGAGCCCGACGGCTCCGCCAAGTTCATCACGGCGTTCTTCCGCGCTCCCGAGGTCACCGAGGCAGTCCGCGACCTGCTCAAGGCCCGCGACGGCCTGATGCTGGGCATCTGCAACGGCTTCCAGGCCCTGATCAAGCTCGGCCTGGTGCCCTACGGCGACATCGTCGACGCCACGCCCGATGCGCCCACGCTGACGTTCAACACCATCGGTCGCCATCAGAGCCGTCTGGTGCGCACCCGCATCTCGTCCAACCTGTCCCCGTGGCTGTCGCAGTGCAGTCTGGACGACCCCTACACCGTCGCCATCAGCCACGGCGAGGGCCGCTTTGTCGCCAACGATGAAGTGCTCGCCCAGCTGATCGCCAACGGCCAGGTCGCCACGCAGTACGTGGGCGAGGATGGCAAGCCCAGCATGGATCTCTCCGTCAACCCCAACGGCTCCGCGCTCGCCATCGAGGGCATCACGAGCCCCGACGGCCGCGTCCTGGGCAAGATGGGCCATGCCGAGCGTCGCGGCGACAACCTGTACCGCAACGTGCCCGAGCATGTTCCCGGCGACAAGTTCATGCCGATCTTTGAGAGCGGCGTAGCCTACTTCGCTTAAATACGTTCCCATCGGGTACAATCCCCTCGGGTAACAACACCCGCCACCGGCACACCCGGTGGCGGGTTCTTTTTTACTTCGCGCATACAGGAAGGACATCATGGAAAGCCGCAAGCCGCATCTCGCCACCCTGCCCGGACTCATCCTGGGCTGCCTCGTCTGCTGCGCACTCTGGGGGTCGGCTTTCCCCTGCATCAAGATCGGCTACGAGCTCTTTGGCATCCCCGCGCACGATAGCGCCTCGCAGCTGCTCTTTGCGGGCTTGCGCTTCACGCTTGCCGGCGCCCTGGTTATCGTTGGGATGAGCGCGGCCCAGCGCTGCCCACTCGTTCCACAGGCTCGCGACATTAAGCCCATCTGCATCCTGTCGCTCTTCCAGACTATCGGGCAGTACTTCTTTTTCTACCTGGGACTCTCGCGCGCCAGCGCCATGTCGAGTTCCATCATCGAGGCCAGCGCCAACTTCCTCGCCATCCTCTTTGCCGCCCTGGCGTTTCGCACCGAAAAGCTCGATGCGACCAAGGTGCTCGGCTGCGTACTGGGCTTTGCCGGCGTCGCATTCGTCAACCTTTCGGGTGCGGACGGCACCTTTGGCTTTACACTCGACGGCGAGGGATTAATCTTGGCTTCCACTATTGCGGGCGCCCTGTCGACCTGCCTCATTGGCATCTTCTCGCGCGAGCATGACGGCGTCTTGCTCGCCGGCTGGCAGTTTTTAGTCGGCGGTTTGGTCCTTACCGCCATCGGGTTTTTGATGGGCGGCGCGCTATTCCCCACCGAAATCGCCCCCGCCATCGCGCTCATCATTTATATGGCGCTCATTTCCGCCGTCGCGTACTCGCTGTGGTCCCGCCTACTCGCCGTCAACCCCGTTAGCCGCGTTTCGGTCTTTGGCTTTATGAACCCGGTCTTTGGCGTGCTGTTGAGCGCGTTGTTGCTCGGAGAGGGCGCTGGCACGAGCCCCGTTACCGTAATTGTGGCCCTGCTCTTGGTCTGCAGTGGCATCATCATTGTCAACAAACCTAAAAAGGCCTAACAAACCACCCCGTTTGGAAAAGGGCAGCTCTCACTTTAGCTTAATGGAGTACACTGTATCTCGTTGATTTCGTACCGAGTCGCGGCGGCAGACGCCGTCTTGCCGTAACGCGCCGGCGACATCGAGGGGATACAGATGCATAAGAAACTGGTTATGGGAAACCAGGCCTTTGCGTATGCCGCGCTTGCGGCGGGCGTTCGCGTGGTCGCCGGTTACCCGGGCACGCCGTCGACGGAACTTGTCGAGACAGTTGCCAAACTCAAGGCCCAAGGTAGTGCCGAGGGTGTCCACGTCGAGTGGTCGACCAACGAAAAAGCCGCGCTCGAGGTGCTGGCAGGTGCATCGTATGCAGGAGCGCGCTGCCTTTTTACCTGCAAACAAGTTGGACTAAACGTTGCCTCCGACCCGCTCATGAGCCTCAACTACGTGGGCATCAAGGGCGGTCTGGTGCTGTTTGTTGCCGATGATCCCGGCCCCATCTCCTCTCAAACCGAGCAGGATACGCGCCGCTTTGCCGCATTTGCGAAGATCCCCGTGCTCGATCCGCAAAATCTGGAGCAGGGTTACGCGATGATGCAAGAGGCATTTGAAATCTCGGAGCGCTACCATACGCCCGTTATCGTGCGCCCCACCACCCGCGTATGTCACGCCTCAACCTATTTGGAGGTACCCGAGCATACCGTCGCACATCCCGCTGGCACCTTTGAGAAGGATCCCAAATGGGTTATCTTCCCGCGCCGTTCGTTTGCCGCCCATGGCGAGGTTAACGAGCGCCTGCCGCAGATTGCAGACGCCTACTCCAGCGGCAAGGCCGCAGACGCGTTTAACCCCATCGAAAACCATGGCGATGCCACGCCGCGCTCGGTGAGCTACCCCGCTCCGAGAAAAAGACGAGGCGCATCTTCGACAGCCGATACTAGTCCCCGAAAGCGCAGAAGGGGCACACGACCATCGCAACGGTCGTGCGCCCCTTTTTTCTAGCGTATCTGGACGCCGGCTTTCTTCTTCTCGCGCTTTACGCGGTAGAGCTCCGCGTCGGCAGCACGGAGCAAGTCTTGCCAGGTATCGACGCCATCACCAACCCGTGCGTAGCCGATGGACATCCGCAACAGATACGGAACCTCGGCGCACGCGAGCTCGTCGTTGATTGCCGCGCACAGATGCAAGATATCCTGCTCCGCCATCGCCTTTTGAAGCACCACGAACTCATCGCCGCCATAACGCGCGATAAAGCTACCAGACGCCGAGCAGACTTCTTTGAGTGCAGCGGATATGACCTGAAGAGCATGGTCGCCCTCCACATGTCCATAGCGATCGTTAATCTGCTTAAAGCCGTCGGCGTCCATCATAAGCAGATACACGTCTTCGGCCTGATCCACATTTGAGAAGAGCGACAGTATATAGGTCTCAAAACGGTTGCGATTGTTGAGGCCAGTCAACGGGTCGGTCGAGATGAGCTGCTCCTGGAAGACAATGTAGAGCAACAATATGCTAATCATTATGCCGACACAAAGGCCGGGCACCGAGTATACGACCTGAAAGGTACCGCCCACCAGGGCCGGAATGGCGAAAAATGCCAAGGTTCGATAGATGGTCTTCGTCTGCAGGCTCTCGACCCTGCGAGATTGCACAAACGCATGTAGGGACGTATGTATAACGTAGCAGTAGCTGACAATGGGCTGGATCATATAAGCAGAGCCGCGACTATACACGCCCTGCGAATCGATATAGAACAGGGCGTGCGTCCAGTAACTGGTAAACGCCAGCACGACCACCAGAACCGTAGGCGACGCTACAAGCACCACCCTATAGCGCGAGGCCAAAAGGCGAGAACCCTGCACCGTCTCGGAATAGATAAACCAAATGAGACACACGATGGCAAAGAGCGAAAACGAAACCGCGTTGGAAATCCAGTTGACAGCAATGCCCAACGTGTCGTCCACACCATCCAATAGCACCCAGATCATATCGAATAATATGTACGCGGCAGAGGTGTAGCCAAGCGTGCTAAACAATAGCTGCTGGGTGCTCGAGAACAAGGAGCGACGACTCCGCACGGCAAGCCCGATAAGAACAATCATGCTTAGCAGGAATATCTCAATCTTGAGCGCCTTAACCACCAGGCCCATCTCCCCGCCATCAAACCGACAGCGCTTCTCCGAGCCGCACGCATCACCATAACTCCCCCAATCCAGAGGGGAATGAGGGAATAACACCAGAGCGCCCGGGCGCTCTCACGGCGCGAGTTGCACGCCAGCATCATTGATGGGCGCCGATGGCTACTCGCCATCGATGTCGGCCGCGACGGCTTCCTCGATGGCCTCGACACCGGCGGGCGACAGGTCTTCCTTGCCCTGGTAGAACTTCTTATCGACCCAACCGGTCAGAATCGGAGCCATGATTGCCGTGATGATGACGGCGGTGGCGATCTGAGCGTATGCGGCGGGCGCAAGCTCGGCATAGCGCGGCGCGACCTCGGCAAGAGCAACCGGCGTGGTCATAGCCGTGCCGGCGATAGTGGAACAAGCCACGGCGGCTTTGCCGTTACCGCCGCACAGGCGCTCGAACGCAAAGGTGATGGGACCGACGACAAACAACGTGACAAGGCCCAGCAAGATGCCGGAAATGCCGCCGGTGATAAAGCTCGACAGGCTCATAGACGCACCGAGCTGAAATCCGATGACGGCGATCGCAGGATTGGTGCCGGGAACCAGCAGGTTCTTGATGAACGGGAAGAGGTTGCCCAAAACCATGCCAATCACGAGCGGCAGAATGGAACCGATGATGGTGCCAACGGGAATGTTGGCAAGACCAGAGACACCAAGAATGATCATGGTAACCGCAGGGCCCGCCGTGAAGAACAGGATGCCCACGGCGCCCTGCTCGGACTCGTCGCCAAACTCGCCCATGATGCCCGTGTAGAGCGCCATGTTGCAAAACGTAATGCCGCCGATGATGGAAACCGAGCTCAGGCCCAAAAAGTTGTCGTTAAAGAAATACGCAACGCTCAAGCCCAGCACGGCTGCCACCACAAGCTTAGGAATCAGTACGACGATGCCGGTCTTGATGGCACCCGGCGTGGACTTAAAGCTGATGCCGGCGCCCACAAACAACAGGATCGCGGCGACGATGGTATTGGAACCGCCGCGGCAGGCGGCGGTAAAAAAGCCGCCGATCTCGAAGACCTGCGGGCAGAAGGTATTGAGCAAAAGGCCGACGATCATCGGGTAGATCATGATGTCACCCGGAATGCGCGGTACTTTGAATTTCTTTTGCTCGTTGGCGATCGCTTCCTGTGCCATGAAACCCCCATTTCCGCCGACGCAGAACAAAAGCCCACGTCATGCTTTGCTACAGTAAAGTTTGACCATGGTACCAGAAGAAGCAGACCGGCTCGGTGAGAAATCCGATTCGTTGGGCCCGGACGGTAAACGCACCCCACTCCTATACGAGGCTCAAAACGATATAGAGCCCGATACCCGAGACGCAGCACCACAACATCGACTTTGTCTTGATTGCCACCGCAACGACGCCGACAGCCGCTGCGAAAAGAGCAGGCAAATAAAGAGCGATGTGCAGACGAAACCCGCAATAGCGGTGGGGACATCGACAACGGCGCACCTATCGCAACATTGGTAAGCATCACCGGCCAGACGGTTTTAACGATTTTGAACACCATAGCGTTCCTCGTCCCGACAAGCTTTCCGAGCCGCATTCGACGACATGGCAGAATCATCGCCCGGCGGCAACCGAGTTCACCTACAATTGCCACCGGATCGAAAGACGCAGAAAGACACAGCTTTTTAGGAAGTCATTATGACAGCTATCGATCGAACGGGGGCAATCGCGGCCTTCAGGACCTACACCGATGCCTACGATGCCGCCAATCCGCGTATCGCGCTCAAAATCGAGCATACGTACCACGTTGCCGAGGCATGTGATGCCGTGGCACGTGAGCAGGGCTGGTCACCGCAGGACATTGACCTGGCGTGGCTTTGTGGGCTGTTGCACGATATGGGCCGCTTTGAGCAGCTGCGACGCTGGGACACGTTTAAGGATGCCGAGAGCATGAGCCATGCGAAGTTGGGCCTCGAGGTCCTTTTTGGCAAAAACCCTGCAGACGCGCCCGCGGCAACAAGTATCCGCGACTTTATCGACAGCCCGGCAGAAGACGAGCTCATCCGCGCGAGCATCGCCTATCACAGTGACTTTCGCCTGCCGGCACAACTCGACGAGCGTACACGGTGCTTCTGCGATATCGTGCGCGATGGCGACAAAATCGACATTATGCGCACCATCGCCGACAGCACCGTCGACACCATCCTCAAGGTGGATGAGGACGCATTTCTCGCCAGCCACTTCTCGGCGCCGACGTTGGCCGCCTTTGACGAGCGCCGCTGCGTCGCACGTGATGAACGCGACGAGCCCGCGGACTACCTGGTAGGACTCATCTGCTTTATGTTTGAGCTCGTCTATCCGGCGAGCCGCGCGCTGGCGCGCGAGCAGGGCGATATCTACCGCCTGCTCGACGCGCCCTTTGGTATTACGCAGCCCTTTACCGACCCCGCCACACAGGCAACCTGGAGCCGTCTTAAGGAAGAGATGCGCGACTGGCTGGCGCGCGCCTAGCGCTCAAGCTGGGCTAGCAGCTCCTCGACGACCTCGACGGCATCACCGACAACCTTGTACTGGGCAGCACCAAAGATGGGGGCATCCGGGTCCTCGTTGATGGCGATAATGCATTCCGCCCCACCGATGCCGGCAAGATGCTGGATGGCGCCCGAAACACCGATACTCACAAGAATCTTGGGCGAAACCGATACGCCCGTCTGGCCAATCTGATGGCGATACTCCAACCAGCCGGCCTCCACGACGGGTCGCGTGCAGCCAAGCTCGGCTCCCAGAGCCTCGGCGAGCCTTCGCATCAGCGGCAGGTTTTTCTTGGAACCAATGCCGCGACCTACCACGACCAGGCGCTCGGCATCGGCGATTGAAGCCTGCTGTCCCCACTCCTCGGCGGGAATCGAGATCTCGACACGAGCCTTAGCATCATCCGCAAGTGCTATCTGGGTGATCGTGCCGGAGCGACCGTAGTCAAAGTCGGGCGCCTTAAAGATGCCGGGGCGCACCGTTGCCATCTGGGGACGATGATTGGGGCAGACGATGGTGGCCATCAGGTTGCCGCCAAACGCCGGACGCGTCTGTTGCAGCAGCCCCGTCTCCGTATCCATCGAAAGCACGGTGCAGTCAGCCGTAAGGCCCGTCTGCAAACGCACGGCAACGCCGGGTGCCAGTTCGCGGCCAAAGGCGGTCGCTCCGTACAGAATGGCCTCGGGCTTGCGCTCTGCCACCAAATCGCAGATGAGGCGGGCGTAGACCTCCACATCGTTCTGGCGCAGACGCTCGTCGCGACAGATCAGGACCTCGTCTGCACCGGCGCAAACCAGATGCTCCAGGTCACCGAGAGAACCCTCGGGGCCCATGCCGACCAGCGCCACCAGGCGACAGCCGCGTGTATCCGCAAGCTCACGGCCCTTGCCCATGAGCTCGAAGGCAACGGGAGCCACCGTATCGTGCTCGTCGGTCTGCGCGAATACCCAAATGTCTCGATATGCATCGAGGTCAACCGCGCCGGCGGCCTCCTCGCGCTCGATCGAAATGGCATTGACGGGGCAAGCGTCGACGCACCCGCCGCATAGGATGCAGCCGTCGGTTACGCGGGCGCAACGGTTGGGCCGCTCGCCTTCCACTACGATGCCGCCCGAGGCACAGGCGCGAACGCAGCGACCACAGCCGATACAGGCTTCGCTATCGATAATCAGTCCGCTCATCTATGCCATCCCCTCGATAATCTTGGCAAGTTTCGCCGCCTGCTCGGACGCCGTTCCGTCAACGGTCTCGCACGTTTGGTCGCGGTCGGGCACAAACGATCGTACGACCTGTGTCGGCGAGCCGGCAAGACCGCAGCGCGCGGGGTCGGCGTTCACGTCGGCAGCGTTGACCACGCGCACGTCCGCCTCCTCGGCCGCACGAATACCGGCGATACTCGGCATGCGCAGTTGGCCAATCTCCTTGGCAGTCGTCATCGCGCACGGCATCTCAAGATAGACCGTCTCCTCGCCGGCATCGCAGCCGTGAACAAGCGCCACTGAACCACAGGTCGTAAAGCCCGCACTCTGCACGCAGCTCACGTCGGTCACGCAGGGAATCTCGAAGGCACCGGCAAGCTCGGGACCAATCTGGGCCGTATCGCCGTCCACCGCCATCTTGCCGCAGATGAGCAGGTCGAAGTCCTCGTCGAGCGCCTCGATACCGCACTTGAGGGCATAGGTGGTTGCCAGGGTATCGGCACCTGCAAAGGCGCGATCGGTTAGCAGCAGTGCGTCATCGGCGCCTCGGGCGATGCAGTCGCGCAATAGCGATTCAGTCGCGGGGATGCCCATCGACACCACCGTTACGCGCACGTCCATGCCAAAGCCGATAAAGTCGTCCTTCAGCGCCAGCGCGCATTCCAAAGCGCTCGCGTCAAAGGGATTAATGACCGCCTGCTTGCCATCGCGCACGATGGTATTGGTCTTGGGGTCCATCTTGACCTCGGTGCTGCCCGGCACCGCCTTGACGCACACCACCATATGGAAATCGCTCATCTTCACGCGCCCCCTTTCTGGACGAGCTCATCCAAGAGCTTCTCCGAAAACAGGTTACCGCGGCCCAGCTGCCCGGCAGGATCGAGCTGGAGCTTGAGCCGCGCCGACTCGATCATGGCCTCGTGACCGTACATCGTCTCCAAGAAGCCCGCCTTAATCTTGCCGACGCCGTGTTCGGCGGAGACAGCGCCGCCCATGGCCGTGACCTCGGAAGCCCACTGGGCAAAGAGCTCTTCGCCGCGGCGGTAATCCTGCGCATCGCGCGACAGAATGTTCACATGCAGATGGTTGTTACCGATGTGCCCCCAGGCGGCAGATTCAAGCCCACTTTCGGCCAACGTGCGGCGATAAAGGGCGATGACATCGGCCAAGTGCGCGTTGGGCACCGACATATCCGACCCCAGCTTGGTAATGGTGGGGTCCGTACGGCGACGCTCGTCGATGAGCATGTTGACGCTCTCGGGCACCGCATGGCGGAAGAATCGCTGACACTCGCGATCGACCTCGGTACGCGCGACCCATGTCGCATCGTCGCTGCCGCCCGCAAGCTCCAGTACCCACCCCAAGTGATACAGCTCCTCAGTCGCCTGGGCTTCGTCGTCGCAGTCGAGCTCCACGTAGACACAGACCTTGGCGTCTTTGTCGAGCGCCGGCAGCGAGGCGAACGCAGTCGACTGCTCGCGCTGACGACGCAGGATATCCAGGGCGCCCGCATCGAAATATTCGATGGCAGCCGCGTGGGACAGGACGGGACGTACAGAATCGGTGAAGGACACGGCCTTGTCTTCGCTGTCAAAGAAGCAGCTCACGCCCCAAACGACCGCAGGCGCCGCCTGCAGGGCAATCTCGAGCTCGGTGATGACGCCGAGTGTTCCACACGCACCGATAAACAGATCGATGGCATCCATATCGTCAGCAACGAAATAGCCCGAAGCATTTTTGGTCTTGGGCATGGTGTAGTCGGGAAGGTCGAGCTCGAGCGTGCGGCCCTGCACCGTGACGAGCGAAAGGCGACGACCCTGTGCAAAAACCTCGCCACGGTGAAGCTCGAGCAGGTCGCCATCGGTCAGCACGACATGAAGGCCCGTGACGTGAGGGCGCATGGGGCCGTAAGCGTAGCTACGGGCGCCGGAAGCGTTGCATGCCACCATACCGCCCAGGCAGGCAGATGCCTCGGTGGGATCGGTAGGAAAGAATTGCTCGGGAGCTTCCTGGAACTCCTCGTAGGCCTCAAGCGATGCCTGGTCCCAGCCGGCAGTCGGCAGCACTTTCTTGCCCAGTTGCTTGCGCAGCTCAGACAGCACGACGCCGGGCGCCACGCGCAAAAGAAAGCGGCCCTGCTCATCGCGGCGAATGCCTAGGTAGCGATTCATGCGGGAAGTATTGAGAATGTGACCGCCATGAGGCACGGCGCCGGCGGCAAGACCGGTCCGGGCGCCCTGAACCGTCACCGGGACACGCTCGGCATGGAGCTTTTCCATAATGGCGCGGACCTCGTCCTCCGTTGTCGGAAACGAGATGCTCGAGGCCTCGCCCGATGTGCGAGACTCATCGCGACCATACTCTTCGAACTCGTCGGTGAAGGGTTTGATGGTTGCAGACACGCGAACTCCCCCTTTAGCTAACTACAGTGTTTGCAGGGAAATGTTACCGCATCGTTTCACCGACATGTTCGAGACCGTCTCCATAATTGACGTTTTAACGTTCGCGCAATTCGGCGAACGGTGGAATTTTCGAGACAAGCGACGCTTTTGCCACACGTTGCCGCGCAGCCACAACATGTGCATTTATCAGTCAAAAATAGTTGAGATTTTTTTCACATGCTTTTACCTGCGGGGATATCGGCTCGTCAAGCAATTGGTTAGTTATTGGGCAAGTTGCGGCTGATACGGTCGGCATCGACAGCCAAACCAATAGGAGTTTTGGCCCCAGAGCAGGGAGGTTTCCATGGCATATTACTGGCCCCAATACGGTTTCGCCATCGAAGTCGATGACGACCCCTATCTCTTGCCTTTCGACGAAGATGCATTTCCAGGTACGGAGGTCTACCACGTCACCACCGATGTGATCTGCGACCCCGAGTCGTTCTCGGCGCTCGCCCACCACATCGCGCGTATCCACAACATCGAGCTCCCTCACGACTTCGACGAGCTCATCTACTCGCGCCGCCTGATGCTTCACATGCTCTTTGGAGCGGACCCGTCCACGTTCGCACGTGTCTACACCACCAAGGACGCCGCATGAGTGCGAAGAAGCCGCCCCGCCTTGCAGGACTGGGGCGTCGCAAGAAACTCGTCGTTGTCTGCCTGGCTGTCGTCTGCGCCCTCATCGCCGTAGGGCTATACGCCTGGCAGTCGCAGCCCGTGCCCGAAGCGGGCGCCTCAGTCACGACGGCAGAAGGTAAATCGCGCCAAGAAATCCAGGATGAGCTCGACGCCATCGTCCGCGACAACATGATGACGATCTCGGTCGCGCCGGTCGCACAGTTGCAGGAAGGCGGCAAGTTGCGCGTCAACGTGCAGAACGTCCAAGACAACAAGTTTCCCCAGCGCTTCCGCGTGATTCAAAACGACGAGACCATCTATGAGTCCGGTGTGGTCGAAGCCGGCAAGACGGTTGAGACCTGCCCCGCCGGCGATATCCAAGAAGGCGAGGCATATATCGAGATTCAGGCACTCGATGCCAAGACCTACGACACCCACGGCAATCCGACGCGCGTCAAAGTGCGGGTGGCACAGGCAGAAGGCTAGTGGCCGACGCGCTCGCAGGGGCAGCACCCTGTCCCCATTCGTCCAACCATCACGGAAACAGTCCGTGACGAGCAGAAGGATCGATTATGAACACACCCATGAACCTGAGCGGAGCCAGGGCACTCGCCGTGGGCGCAGGGCTTACGCTCGCACTTGCGATGGGCGCCGCGCCAACGGCGGCCATGGCAGAGGTGCGCGTTGGAACCACCGATGTGACGGTGAAGGCCGACATTAGCAATGTTTCGTTTAAGGCGCCAACGGTCATCCCTTTTGCCGCCAAAGCCGACGGAACGCTTGTAGGACCCTCCGACAAGACGATTACCATCGACAACCTCTCGGCATACGGCATCCACGTCACCAACATGAAGGTCACGGCCAAGAACGACTGGACAATCGTTGCAGACGCAAAGACGGGCTCGGCCCAGAACTCCATCGATTTTAAGGTTGGCCCCGATAAGGCAGAAAAGGATGCCAGCTCGGTGACTCAGACTACGGGCCTCGATCTTTCCAAAGACGCAAGCTTCGACATGAAGTACAAGGACATTGCCGACGGAACGGACAAAATTAGGCTCAATGTGAGTGGCCACGTCGCCCGCGTCACGCGTGACATCTACCACGCCACCGGTACGGGAGATCAAGTGGCAAGCATCACCTGGACGGTCGAACCCGGTGCGCACGCCACGTCCTAAGGCGATTGCACTGGCCGCCATCGTCGGCATCTTGGCGTCCGCACCCGCAATGCCTTTGCTCAACAAGAGCAAACGCAGGCGGCCACAGAAGTGACCGTCGATCTTTCGGGCCTTAATCGCGGCAGCCGTCACGAGCCGCTCGTCCAGACGAGCGACACCCGGCAACTCATTGCGGTAGGCGTCGCCACGGTGGGAGCAGGACTGACGTGCCTTGGCCTGCACATCAAACGCAACCAATAGCCAAGCACGACCGGAGTACGCGGAATAAATAGGAGAACCATGGCACCCAAAAACCTTTTGCCCGTTGCCGCGCTCTGCAGCGCACTGGCGAGCGGTACGCCTCTCGCCGCTTGGGCGACGCCCGCCACGGCAAGCTCCTTACCGCAAGCTCCTTACCGCAAGCTCTGAACCCCGCGTCGAATTCGTCGGGTATCGTCGCCTGCCAACGTTTTTCGCTCGCACATGCCACGGTCCGAACCTCGGGATGCCTTCACCGCAATACGGTCGACTCGATAGTCGTGGATATCAATCGACCGGACAAGGAGAGCGGCCCCCGGACAGGTTGCGCCGTCTGCACATGGAAATCGGCTGCAGTCGACGCCGATGGCGACCCATGCGACTTAGAGCTGCGCATCGATATTGCCTCGGTCGATGACTCGGCGAACGGGGCAAAAGTCGTCTTCGACAGCGCGGCCCATGAAGAAGAAGGGGGTGTATGCCTGGGCTGCGTTCCCTCGAATGTCGATGGCGCGCAGCCCATCATCTCCTTTACGGCGTCGCTGCGGCTGACCAAGGCGGACACCGAAGCCATCGCAACGGGAGATGCGCCTTTGCTGTTCTACGCTGGCGACGCGGACGACCAAAAGGCTCAAAGCACCAGGCAGAAGGGCTCGCTTAACCTCACGCGCGGATCAGAACCCGCCCCCATCAATATCGATGCCCAGGCGCCGGGCGTGCAGCGCATTCTCACCGATCCGGCGCTGCTCCAAATGACATGGCACGGAGTGGGGTCCGTCGAGATTGCCGCTCCTATATCGAGCGATAATGACAAATCCCCCAAAGACGAGGTCGCAGACGCACCGGCACATGTTGACGATGCATCATCAGAAGACAACGCTGCGGTTCCTCTCGAGAAGCCAAGCGGAAGCGCCACCGAACTAGGCGATTCCCAACCGAAAGACGGCCTGGACTTTGCCGCTCCCCCAGGTGTCGACGAAGGCAACTGTTGCATGATGGTCGCGCTCGACCACACGGAAACCGTCGATGCTGCAAGCATTGAGCCAGTCGCTGCCAATGCGCCCCGCCGCAAAAATATCCTCATCGCATTCCCCAATACCGTCTTTTTGCCTTCGGGCGAAGTCGTCGCGCCTACGGCACTTACAGCAGTGGGAGCAAAGAGCGCATCGAACGATATCCAAGCTATCTCGGCACTTGATGCCACAACGACCGCCAAGTTACACCTTTATTCCGTTGCAGCAGACGGAACGCGAACCGAAGAATTCGACGGAACCAAGCTTTTGGTTCCTCGTCGCATCGGTATCCAAGAAGACGTCCCCTATCAAATGGAACTTGAAGGGTTCGATCGCGCACGAGATGCCGACATCATTGCCGCAGCCATCGAATCCCCACAGCACCTCATAACGCTGCGCTTCGACTTTAGCCCCATCCTGTCCTAGACCGCTAACCGCCGCTTGGCTCGGATACTGAGCGCCCCCTCCCCGTTCTGCTACGATTGCCGCGTTGGCATCAATTACAGGAGGGTCCATGCCGGGTTTAGGAACGATCATCAACGTCGCGCTTTTGATCGCGGGCGGTCTGCTTGGCCTTATGGGTGGGCGCTTCATTACGCCTCGCATCCAAGACACGCTCATGAAGGCGTCGGGGTTGTGTGTTCTGTTTATCGGCCTGGGCGGCACCATGCAAAAGATGCTCGTTATCGATGGAGAGGCGTTGGCGACCACCGGCACCACCATGCTTATCGTCTCATTTGCCCTCGGTTCGCTCATCGGCGAGGCCATCAACCTGGAGGCCGCCATCGAGAACCTCGGCGAATGGCTCAAGCGCAAAACCGGCAGCGAAGGCGACAACGAGTTCACCAACGCCTTTGTCTCGGCATCGCTCACCGTGTGTATCGGTGCCATGGCCATCGTAGGATCGATTCAGGACGGTCTGCTCGGCGACTGGTCCACGCTTGCCCTGAAGGGCGCGCTGGACTGCATCATCGTCTGCACCATGACGGCCTCGCTTGGCCGCGGCTGCATCTTCTCGGCCCTGCCCGTTGCCGTATTCCAGGGCACGATCACGCTTTTTGCCGGCGCACTCTCCCCCATCATGACCACCGCAGCCCTCGACAGCCTTTCGCTTGTGGGCTCTATGCTCATCTTCTGTGTTGGGGTTAACCTTATTCGACCTCAGACCTTCCGCACGGCCAACATGCTCCCCTCCGTCGTCGTGGCGGTCATCTACGCCCTCTTGTTCTAAATCTATCTACGTAGCGGTTTCTCGAACACCTGTTTGATGCTGTGCTATGATATGAGGTCACCGAAGCTGCGTTAGGAGAGGAGAAGCGGTGGCCGACCAGGACGTCAAGATGCTCATCGAGCGCATTATGGCCGAGGCCCGGACCCATCAGTCCGCCCGCTTCTCAAACGAAATCTATGCTGACGAGCCGATTCTCAAGACCGGTCGACAGATGCAGAACTTCCTCCCCGACCAGTACCGCAAGATGCGCGAGATATCGCGCTGGCAAGATGATCCCAAAGGCGGCGCGGGACGTTGGCTATCGGAGGCAGAGCTCTTTTACCGCCAAGGCCTGCTGATGGCCGACTTCGAGGACGATTGTCCCTACAACGGCACCTTTAAGTCGTACTTTCCCACCTACAATGCCATGAGCGATCGACAGTTGCGCGGCTACTTTACCTGGCGTGCCCAAGTGCGCCGCGGAACTGTCGAGGAAACGTCTACGTCCTTTGCCTTCCTGTATCTCTATGAGCTGATCTGCGGCATTGGCGTAGATGACCCACTCGATGGCTTTAGCAAGATCAAGGCCTTTTGGAACGCCTATCGTGCCTTCGAGCCCGGCATCGACCGGTTTGCACGCGTGTGGTTGCAAGATTACGCCGTTTTCCACGGGCTCGACCCCAAACTGCTTCGCGATTCTAAAACCGTCATGTTCGATAACGCCCTTATCGAGCTGCGGCGCGCGGCTCGAGACCTTGCACCTGCACCGACGCCGCCGGACCTGGCGCCTGCGCGTCGCAAGACCTCCGAGCCTACGCTCCCCCTCCCGCCCGACGAGGCGGGCGAGGAGCGACTCATGGCCGCCATCAACGCCCTCTCCACGTATAACCTCGATAACTCTAGACTCGATCGCAGCCACCATCGCGACCTACGCCACGTGGCATGTGCCGTGTACGTCCGCATGGCGCGCTACTATGACACGCACCGAAAGACCGGTATCGTGGCGAGCTTGTTTGGGGAGGAGACGGCCATGCCCTATACCATGTTTGCCTCGGCCGTGTTCTTTGCGCCCGAGCGCCACGAGGACTGCGAATACCGTCTTGACCCCATCCATATCTACCGCTGCCAAAACGGTTTTTGGGAATGCATGCGAATTCACGGCAGCAGGCAAAAGAGCAGCAAGCTTGGTGAAATGATGCGCGCCTGCGACCAACGTCTGCGCCTGGCCCTAGCCCCCGCCCACCCCCTAAAGGAGGAGAAGGTCCCCAAATATCTGGCCAAAATCATCGATGACGAGATCGTGGCATGGCTTTCGTGGGATGCCGCACACCAGCCCGTCAAGATCGATATCGATTTGAGCCAGCTGGGGCACATTCGGAGCGCCGCCGCGCAAACGCGTGAAGCGCTTTTGATTGATGAGGAGCGCGAGGACGGCACGCCCGTGGAAGCCGAGGCAACGTTTATCGAGCAGCCGGGCAGCGAGTCTGCGCCCGGCATGACTGCCGAACCTGGCGAGATGACCATACAGCAAGACGAACCCGACGAGCCGACTGTCTCCGCCGAAGAGTTTGGCGTCATGGCACCGCTCCTCGTGTCTGCGCCCGCACCCGTAACGCCCGCGTCTGCCGAAGCTACGAACAAACTCGCGCCCGCCGAAGATGCCTTTCTTCGCGCGCTCCTCGAGCAAAACACAGCGCAAGCGACATCGGCAGTGGAGAGGTCGGGCCAGAGCGAGGATATGCTCGTCGACAGCATCAACGAGACGCTCTTTGACCTGGTGGGAGACACCGTTATCGAGTTCGGCGCGGCAGGACCGCAAATTATCGAGGATTACGAAGCAGACGTGAGAGGATACCTAGACCATGAGTGATACCGCATCCGCAGCACCCCGCGTGCCCAAGCGCGTCGCTGCCGTCATTCTCAACTCACTCAAGGGCGGTGTGGTCCCGCGCATCGGCCTTCCCTATATCACCGTAGGGCGCGAGGTCGAGATCCGCGCCCTGCTCACCGATTTGAGTCTCATCGCCGACGGTGGCGCGAGCTTCCGGTTTCTGGTCGGTCGCTACGGCGCAGGCAAGAGCTTTTTGCTCCAGACCATCCGCACGCACGCCATGGGCGAGGGGTTCGTCGTCGCCGATGCCGACCTGTCGCCCGAGCGCCGCCTGCAGGGCGGTCAGGGGCAGGGCCTTGCCACCTACCGTGAGCTCATCCGCAACATATCGACCAAGACGCGCCCCGAGGGCGGTGCGCTCAACCTTATTCTGGATCGCTGGGTCGCCTCGTGTGCCGACGTCGACGAGTCGGTCGTCAATGCCCAACTGGCCCCGCTCGAGGAGATGGTCCACGGCTTCGACTTCGCCCGCATGCTCCGCCGCTACCGCACGGCCGTATCCGAGGGCGATGAAGAGGCCATGAGCCGCATAACCAAATGGATCCGCGGCGAATACCGCACCAAGAGCGAGGCTCGCGCCGAACTGGGTTCCTCGACCATCATCAGCGATGACGACTGGTACGACTACGTTAAACTCATTGCGCGCTTTTTGGTCTGCAGCGGCTACAAGGGCATGCTGGTGCTCATCGACGAACTCGTGAATCTGTATAAGATTCCCAACGCGATCACGCGCCAATACAACTACGAGAAGATCCTGACCATGTACAACGACACGCTCCAGGGCAAGGCGCAGTACCTGGGCATGATCATGGGCGGCACGCCAACCTCCATCGAAGACCGCCGCCGCGGTGTGTTCTCCTACGAGGCCCTGCGCAGCCGACTCGCTCAGGGCCGCTTTGCACGCGAGGACCTTAAGGACATGCTCGCGCCCATCATCCGTCTGCAGACACTCACCTACGAAGAGTTGCTGGTGCTGATCGAAAAACTCATGCAAATTCACGCCGGCTACTTTGGCTGGACGCCCACGCTTACCGAGAGCGACCTGGTGGACTTCCTCAAGATTGAGTTCGGTCGCGTGGGAACCGACACGCATCTGACGCCGCGCGAAGTCATTCGTGACTTTATCGAGCTGCTCGACATCCTATGCCAAAACCCCGACGCCAACGTGGCCGAGCTGCTGCAAAGCGTCGGCGGTGACGCGCCAGCAGCCGCAACAGACGACACCGGCACCGCAGGCGCCGACCGCAACTTCGCCGAATTCGCCATCTAACCTGCCAAAAAGGGACAGGTTTATTTTGGCAGGTTTTATCTGGGCAAACATTGAAGCAGTCATGCAGCAAGCCACTGCCCGCCGCGTTGAGAGATTCGCTTTTGAAAGGAGGCCCCGTGAACGCCTTTGACCGCTACGCCCCGTTTATCCAAGACTTCATCTACTCCCACGATTGGGAGAGTCTCCGCTCCATTCAGGTTGCGGCGGCAGATGCCATCTTTAACACACAAGACAATGTGCTCCTGACGGCATCCACGGCTTCCGGCAAAACCGAGGCGGCCTTCTTTCCCATCCTGACCGAGTTTTGGGAGAAGCCGCCCGCGAGCGTGGGTGCCCTCTACATCGGCCCCCTCAAGGCGCTCATCAATGATCAGTTCGTCCGCCTTAATGACCTCTGCGAAGAGGCCGATATCCCTGTCTGGCACTGGCATGGCGATGTCTCGCAGTCGCACAAGGCTAAGCTCATCAAAAAGCCGAGCGGCATCTTGCAGATTACGCCCGAGTCACTCGAGGCGCTCCTGATCCATAAGCACATGGCGATCCCGCGCATGTTTTGCGACCTGCGCTATGTGGTCATCGACGAGGTCCACTCGCTCATGCGCGGCGACCGTGGCGGGCAGACGCTCTGCCTTATCGAGCGACTCTCGCGCATGGCCGGCGTGCAGCCTCGACGCATTGGCCTTTCGGCCACCATCGGCGACCCCGAGCGCACGGGCGCTTTTCTCTCACAGGGAACGGGACGTGACTGCGTTATCCCTCGTTTTGAGGAACCGCGCCGCGTATGGCGCATCTCCATGGAGCACTTCTACAACTCAGGTCCCCAGGCACAGCAGCGGGGATTCGAGAGCATGGGTCCTCAAGAGGCCGAAGTGCTTGCCTCCGAGCGCATTGAGGCAGCGGCACCCACGGCGCTGCCGGCCGACACCCAAGGCACGAGCCGCAGCGGACAGCCCACACAGGAGGAGCGCCGTCAACGTCGTGAGCGAGCACGGGGCAAGGCCGCTCCCAAGGACCGCCAAACTTCCTCGGCCCCCGAGGGCGAAGTCGACATTCCCCGGGCCGCCGAGCAAGCGCTCCTCAACCCCACCGACACCGCACCCGACAACGCCGATCCCGGCATGGGCTATATCTTCGAACACACCCGCGGGCGCAAGTGTCTGGTCTTTGCCAACTCGCGCGAGGAGGCAGAGGCCGTATGTTCCATGCTGCGCAGCTACTGCGAGAGCCGACACGAGCCTGACCGTTTCCTCATCCATCACGGCAATCTTTCGGCATCGTTGCGCGAGACGGCAGAAGAGCTCATGCGCGATGAGGAGCAGGCACAGACGACCGTCACCACCTCTACGCTTGAGCTTGGCATTGATATCGGCCGTCTGGAGCGTGCATTTCAGATCGATGCGCCATTTACCGTCAGTTCCTTTTTGCAGCGAATGGGCCGCACGGGACGCCGCGACCTTCCGCCCGAGATGTGGTTTGTCATGCGCGAGGAAGAGCCCGAGCCGCGCACGATGATGCCCGAAACCATTCCGTGGAAGCTCCTGCAGGGCATCGCACTCGTACAACTCTATCGCGAGGAAAAGTGGGTCGAGCCGCCCGAGCTCGATCGACTCCCCTACAGTCTGCTCTATCACCAGACTATGTCGACGCTTGCCAGCACCGGAGAGCTCACGCCGGCAGAACTTGCCCAGCGCGTGCTCACGCTCAGTTATTTCCACCGCGTCTCAGCCGATGACTATCGCGTGCTGCTGCGTCACCTCATTAAGATCGACCATATCCAGGTCACCGAGGGCGGCGGACTCATCGTGGGCCTCGCGGGCGAGCGCATCATCAACAATTTTAAGTTCTACGCCGTGTTCCAGGAAAACGAGGAGTTCACCGTCCGCAGCGAGTCGGCCGAGCTGGGCACGATCGTCAATCCCCCACCGCCCGGTGAACGCATAGCCATCGCCGGGCACTGCTGGATTGTCGAGGAAGTGGACTGGAAGCGCCATACCGTCTTTGCCACGCAGGTCAAGGGCCGTGTACCGGCTTACTTTGGCGACTGCCCCGGCGACATCAACACGCATGTACTCGAGCGCATGCGTAAAGCGCTCAACGAACATGCCGCGTATCCGTACCTTATGGGCAACGCGCGAGCCCGTCTGGCGCAGGCTCGCCATACGGCCGAGATTTCGGGTGCGGGCACTAGGCCACTCATTAACCTGGGCGGCGACACCTGGGTGCTCTTCCCCTGGCTGGGCAGCTATGCCTTTTTGGCGCTCGAGCGCATGCTCAAGATTAAATGTGCCGCGGAGCTGGGCCTTCGCGGACTCGACCCGTCGCGCCCGTACTTTATGCAGTTTAAGATGAAGGCCGACGAAGAGACGTTCTTTGAGGTACTCGCCGCCGAGGCCGAGAAGGACTTCGATCCCATCGAGCTCGTCTATCCCGGCGAGGTGCCTTACTTTGATCGTTACGATGAGTTCGTTCCCGAAGAGCTCGTGCGTAAGGGCTTTGCCGAAGGCGTGCTCGACATAGATGGCATGAAGCAGCGTGTCCGCAGCTGGCGCGACCACGTATAAAACGGGGCTGACTATATGAGCAGTCAATTTGGGACGGGGCTATTTTAGCTGCCCTTGCAGGTAAAGCGAAAGGTTTGGCCGATTAGTGGCAGGGATAGCTAAAATAGCCCCGTCCCAAATTGACTGCTCCCGATGTGGAGCGAGCCGGCATCCGAAAGCAGCTAAAAAGCCCCGTCCCAGAAAGACTGGTCGCAGAAAGACGCGCTAGTCGTGAAGGACGGTGCCGAGGAAGTCGGCGTCAAAGGGCACGGCTTCGGCAAAGGCATAGTTCCCGTCGCTGGCGATGAGCAGGTAGTTTTCCTCGCCGCCGAACTCTGTATCGCCACAGGGGACCACCCAGGCGTAGGCGAATATCTCGAGTGCCGTGGCAGCGCAGTCGCGCAGAAACGTTACATCGCTCCCCTCGTTTGCGCTCACGATATTGGCAACGTAGATACCCCCGGGGTTCAGGCTGCCCCGCACTAAACGCAACGCCTCAACCGTCGCCAGCTCGCGTACGGGCTCGGCACCGCCAAAGCAATCGCTCACGACCACGTCGTAGCGACGATGGCCCACACTCGTCACGCCCAGATACGAGCGAGCCTCAGCGGTTATCACCCGCAGGCGATCGCCTGCCGCGCGCCCTAGCTCGTCTAGGTAGAACCAGCGGCGCGCCAGGCGCGTAATCTCTCCGTCATACTCGATAACGTCCATGCGCAGGCCCTCGTGCGACATCAGCGCAAATTTGGGATAGGCAAACCCGCCGCCACCTAGCATAAGCATACGGCTGATACCGTGACCATAAACGTCACGCATCGCATCCTCGGCCTCAAACACGTCGTCAAACGCGCGATAATACGCAAAGACGGGCTCCGCCCAGCGCTCGCCGACGTAACTCGCGCTTTGGTAGACACCGCCTTGCACCAATACGCGGACTTCATCGCCGCCCTCATCGTGCACGCGTTTCACGCGCGTCAACCCATTGCGGGTTCGCGCAACCTGCAGGCAGGCAGCGCGAACAGCGACGGCAGCCGCGCCCAGCGCCGCGGCTCCCAGAGCAACGCCGGCAACAACGCCGGCAGAAACACTCGGCTTGTTCATCTAGAGCTCCTTTTGCAGATAAAGGCCATGGTCATAAAATCCAAGATGGCGATAGTACTCGCGCGTGCCAATCGCGCTGATCACGTTGATGCGCGCATAACCCGCATCCCGGGCAATCTCGCACGCACGCTCTACGAGCAAACGCCCCAACCCGTGATGCTGCGCCGCCTGGCCCTGGTCGCCCACGCGCGCCGCCATGCCGTACACGTGCACCTCGCGAATCATCGCCTCGTCCGGCGTCGTCGGCAACTCGTCCGCATGCGCGGCAACAAACGAATGGTCGGGCAGCGACAGGCGCAAAAAGCCCGCAATCTTGCCCTGCGGCGTCACCCACTGCAAAAAGCGCTCGTGCGTCACCGGCGTCTCGTACGCCACATCCTCGTCAAGGGCCAACTCGTCCAGGTCGGCACCCGCCGTGCTGATCTCGCGATAGCGAATCTCGCGCACCGTCGCACCGTCACCCCGAGCAGCCAGGCGGTTCTCGACGAGCTGACGCAGGTTGGGCTTCTTGTTGCCCACCATAATGTCGTCGGAGCTAAAATCGCGGATCATGCGGCTGATGCGACAGAACGGCGGCGTCACCACGATGTCATCGGCTAGCACGTCGAGCAGCTCCTCCTCGGTATAGGGGCGCCACTCGCCGCGCTCGTAACAGCCCACCAGACGCGAGCCCTCGATGAGCGCGCACGGGTAGACCTTGACCTCGTCGGGCATAAAGGCCCCCTCGGTCATAAAGCGCTCGTAGTCGCGCTTGTCCCCCTCGGGTGTGGCACCCAGCAAGTTGAGCATAAAATGCGCGTGGATCTTAAAGCCAAACAGGCGCGCAAGCGAAAACGCCCGCTCGATTTGCCCCACCGAAATGCGACGCTCGTTGATATCGAGCAGGTACTGGTCGAGGCTCTGGATGCCCATCTGGATCTTGGTGCAGCCCAGGCGGCGGATGAGCGTAAGCGCCTGCGGCGTTACGGCATCGGGGCGCGTCTCGATAACGAGTCCCACCACGCGATGCTTCGCCGTCTCGTTGATGTGCTGCTGACGCTCGAGCTCCTCCATCGTTGCCGTCTGCCACTCGGTGACCTCGCCCCACGGCGTACCGGGGCCGTACAGACGACGCACCGCACGGTTATAGTCGCCCACGGCAGCATCCACACGCTCCTGCTCGTCGGCAACGTCGGCAGCGAGCTCGGCCTCGTCTGTCGCAATGCCGGCAGCCCGATAGCGCTCGCGGCGCTCCGCTACCACCGGCGGCAGCGCATCGGCGGGTGCATCGTCGAGCAGACGCCCCGCCTCAGCACGGCTGATACCCGGACGCGCCAACATGGGGTTGGCCGCCACGCCGGCGACGGCATCGTCATTGAGCGCACGGAAAAGCTCCGACATAAACCATGTCTGATAGCCTTCCGGATAGTCGCTCCAGGTGCCGCCAAGCACAATGAGTTCAATCTTATCGGTCGCATGCCCCATCTGCGAAAGCGCGGTCAGACGAGCGCTCACCTGCAGATACGGATCGAAGCAATTTTGCTCCGCACGGGCGCACGCGGGCTCGGTATGCAAATAGCTTTTGGGCATACGCAGGTCGTTGGGGCAAAACAGACAATCGCCCGAGCACGGCCACGGCTTGGTGATGACGGTAATGGTCGCTACGCCCGAAGCCGTGCGGCGCGGCTTCATGCGTAGCACCTGCAGCAGTTGACGTTCCAGATCGGAATCGACATTCCACGTAGCCCAACGAGCCGGATCCTCACGTTTAACCCGCTGGTAGAACGGCAGCAGACGGCGCTTGGCCAGATCGCGCTTGTCGGCACCCTCACGGCGCGCCTCGGCATGTATCAGTTTGACGAGCGCCTTGTCGTCTACGGTCTCGCCGCAACGCAGGGCTTTAAGTATGTTCAAGATAATCTGTTCCATGCCCCCATTGTAAAGGCAAAGGCGCCGGAGCCCGTCACGGCCCCGGCGCCTCCATCAAAGAGCACGCCTATATATACCGATCTCCGAAAACCGCATGTCACTCCGGATCAAACGACATGTCGCCCGAACCGACCTTAAAACGATACGTGGCAGACTTATCGCCGTTATCGAATTCATGATTCAAAATGGTCTCGCCATCGTAGCCAAGCGGAAGGAAATCGCTCTCGAAGTCGCCGCTGCCCACGGTAAGGCTCGCCTTAAAGCCCGTCGAGTTCGGAACCGTCATCTCCACATCGCCCGAGGCCACGCTCACGTCCATCGACTTCGCGGGGGCCTGGTAGAGCTCGAACGTCGCATCGCCCAAACTGACCTCAGCATTCAGAGTGTCGGTCACGGCGCCCGCAAACGCGACGTCTCCCGAATCCAATGTCAAATCAAAGTCGTGGCACGCAATGTCCGCGACCGTCAGGTCTCCCAACCCCACGTTTGCCGTAATACCCATCATGTTATCGGCAAGCTCACGCGGCAGTTCAATGGTGACCTTACGGTCATGGGCGCGCTCGTCATCGCAGTCGAACTGGCTAATCTTGAGTGTAGAGCCCTCGATCTTGACCAGATTCTGAGTGGCGGCATCGGAAGCAGACACCCCCTTTGCAACGTGCCCGCTTTCGATGACACGTACCGGTCCGTCAGAGACACGTTTAACCTCGACCGTCCCCGACGTCACACCCAAGTCGAGCGATTGGAACGCGTCTTCGTCAAAGGTCGCACTCGAAAGCTGCTGAGGCCGAGCGGAATAGTTACCGCTGTTCAAGGAATCGTCCTCTTCAAACATATCGTCAAAATCAGACAAATGGCCAGATAGAATACCGGTCGTACGCACCATATCGGAATGAGCCAATAGCCGCGAAATGCCAAAGACAAGCCCAATGATGAGCACAAACGCTCCGACGCCAACGCCCAAGCGTACCTTGGATTCATGCGAAAGCTTCATCATTCATCACCCTCTTTGGCAATCGGCTCAGCGGTGGTCGCGGTAGCCACGTCAGTATCAACCGCAGCGGAAACATTCCGAGCCCTAGCCGTCACCGATGCCGGACCAACCTGAATATCACCGCGCGCCCAATCGCCATCGAGCGCACGCGCCACCCAGTGATAGATGGGAATCGTAAAGAATATCAGCGCGGCAAAAGGGCCGGCGCCAAACGGGAACATCAGCAAAAAGAACAGTAGCAGCACACGGCCCAATACGGGAACGACTGGAACGGGCCCTTCGCCGGAGTCGATCCAACTGTACCGCCACTCGTCGCCTGCGCCGTAGCGGCGTTGGCGGCCTGCGCACTCCAGCTTGCCGCTTGTGCCGCCTTGGCCGCAGCATCACTCGCCTGCGTTGCCGCCTCGGTGGCGCGTGCCGCCGCCTCATGGGTGCGGGCGCGCTCCGCGGCCTCGGCCTCGCGCTGACGGGCGCGGTCCTCGTTCTCAAACTCGATATCATCCTCGATCTCGTCGCTCGGATTGAGGAGCTCGTCCAGGCTCACGCCATAGAGTTTGGCGAGCGAGATCAGGTTCTCGGTATCGGGCGAGCTCTCCGTGCGCTCCCATTTACTGACCGCCTGGCGCGACAGCCCCAGCTTTCGCGCCAGCCCTTCTTGGCTAAAGCCTTTGCTGCGGCGAAGGTCGGCGAGCCGCTGCGCAGTTTCTACATTCATGGTTCCTCCTATGTGATGCCAGCCGTGCCGCCGGACCGTTTTTGTTCTTAAGGCGCCTTGCACAGTTAAAAATCTATCCGCCACCGCCAAAAGCATGCCACCTATTCTAGTGAGATTTTTGACAACCGGCGGTTGCGGGTGCATGTGAGCTGCGGAAATGTGTCCAAACAAAGCAATGGCACCTAGCCCGGTTGTCCCCGTTGCGGCGTTAACGGTAGTATGGTCGTACTGTTAATTCCGCACCGCCAACGGAGGGAGTTCCGCGCCGTGAACCGCGATTTCGCCTCATCGCTCATCCAGCTCAACAACACGTTCTATCGCGAGCACTCCGCCTCCTTTTCCGATACGCGTCAGGCCCCGTGGCCCGGCTGGGTACGCACCATGGACATCGCGCTCGGGCAGCTCGACGTCGCCAGGATCGAGCATCCCGTCCGCGTCTTCGATCTCGCCTGCGGCAATATGCGATTCGAGAACTTTGCCGCCGGCGGCGCACTTGCCGCCAAGGGCGTCGGCGGCGCAAACTCCTCGGCAGACGCCAGCTGCCCGTTTGAGTTCTATGGCGTCGACTCGTGCCAAGACCTGGCTATCGATGCGCACGGTCACGCCCTGCGCATTCCCAACCTGCACTTCCAGGAACTCGACGTGCTCGACGCCCTCATGAAGCTCAACCCCGCCGAGACTCCCGACGTGCTTTTCGACGCCCCGCTCGCCGATATCTCGGTCTGCTTTGGCTTTATGCACCACGTGCCGTCGTGCGAATACCGCGTACGCGTGCTCGACGCCCTGGTGCGCCAGACGCGCCCGGGCGGCATCATCGCCATTAGCTTTTGGGAGTTTATGAACGACGAGCGCATGGCGCGCAAGGCCGTTCGAGCCGAGGCCCGCGCCGAGCTCACCCCGCCGTTTGAGGGTTACGATTCCGCGCAGTTTGAAGCCGGCGACCACCTCATTGGCTGGCAAAACGACCGCCACGCCTACCGCTATTGCCATCACTTTGACGATCAGCAGATCACCGACCTGGTGCGCGGCGTGCGCACGTTCTACAAGAGCGGCGAGGTCCCCGTACGCGAGCTTGAGCGCTTCCATGCCGACGGTCGCAGTTGCGAGCTCAACCGCTACGTGATTCTCAAGCGCCTGTAGGCGCCGACGACTCGCCGTCGAGCCGCACTGCATCTTTCGGGCAAGCTATGCCTACCCTTTTTTCAACCCATTGATGGAGCGCGCAGCTATGCGTTCCATACTTATGACCAAGGAGCCTCATGGGAGCCGTCCACGTTCGCACGCCTAAGAACTTTGTGCTCGAAGAGCGCCTGGAGCGCTACGCCGATGCGATTGAGACGAACCCTGAAATCTATGCCGGAGATTGGCGCGAGGCCTGTGCGCCCGCAGGCAGCAAGTCTTTCGAACACCTTCACCTGGATCTTGGCTGCGGCAAGGGAACGTACCTTGTAGAGCGCGCGGCCCACGAGCCAAACACGCTCTTTATCGGCATGGACCAGGAGCCCATCTGCATCGCCTATGCCGCACAGAAAATCTGCGAGCAGGAACTGACCAACGCACTCGTCCTGCCCCGAGGCGCCGCATCGTTGCCGCAGCTGTTTGCCACAGGCGAGCTCGATGCCATCACCATCAACTTTCCCACGCCGCAGCCTAAGGCCAAGTACGCCAAAAAACGACTCGTCCATGTCGACCATCTGATGCTCTACCGCCCGCTTTTTTCAGCCGGCGCCACCGTCACGCTGCGCACCGACAGCAAGCCATTGCGTGACTACGCCCTGGGGCAGTTTGCCGCGGCCGGCTACGACACACTTTGGGTAAGTGACGACGTTCGCCGCGACCATCCCGAGCATCCCGAGACCGAATACGAGCGCCGCACGCGCGAGATGGGTGCCGCCGTCTATGGCATTTGCGTCACTCCCGACGCGCTGCCCAGCGACGAACAGCTCACGGCGGGCCGCGCGCAGGAGCAAAGCCTTGCGTGCTACCTGCCCGACAATCTCGATGAGCTCACCTACGTGCCCCTCGGCATGGAAGAGGCCGTCGAGAACTTTAAAAACCGCGCCCGCAAGGGCAAGAAGCGCTTACCGCAGGAGTCCCAGGGGCCTCTGATGGTCGCGGCTTCGGCAAACAAGCGCAAATAGGCGCCAGCAAACGACCCTCAAATCTAAGTGAGTAGACTTTTTTGCAATAGCCAAGCACAACCCGCATAACCAATACTAAAACCGCAGGTAGAGCCTTTGCGCAAAAGCCATGTGGTCGCGATATTGCAAAAAGTCTACTCACTTAGCTGGCAACTGCACCAAACAGCTGGGCAGAACGCCCATTTCCTGCATTTTCTTGCCTGCGAACGCATCGATGCGACGCTACGCCATAATAGTTGGCGGACAATCGCGAGAGAAAGCAAACACATGGCACAGACCACGACAGATACCGCCACCAGCACCGTCTCCGGTGCCGGCGCCGCCAGCTCGTTCTCGGGCGGCACGGGAACCGAAGCCGAGTTTGGCTCGCTCGGCGCGCTCTCTCCCACCTGGTGGGAGCCCGAGGACGGCAGCGAGCCCGAACCATGGCTCACGCCCGATCAGGCCTTCGAACGCTTCTTTGAATGGACGAGCGACCGTGGCATTGAGCTGTGGGATCACCAAGAAGAGGCCCTCATGGACCTGGCCGCCGGCGATCACGTCATTTTAGGCACACCGACCGGATCGGGTAAATCGCTCGTCGCGCTGGGCATGCTCTTTATGGGCATGGCTCAGGGCAAGCGCTGCTATTACACGGCCCCCATCAAAGCCCTGGTCAGCGAAAAGTTCTTCGACCTGGTACAGGTACTCGGCCGCGATAACGTCGGCATGATCACCGGCGATACGCATATCAATACCAAGGCGCCCGTCATCTGCTGCACGGCCGAAATCCTTGCCAACGATGCGCTGCGCGAGGGCGAGGGCGCCGACGTGGGCTGCGTGGCCATGGACGAGTTCCACTACTTTGCCGACCCCGACCGCGGCTGGGCCTGGCAGGTACCGCTGCTCACCCTGCCCCACACGCAGTTTATGCTCATGAGCGCCACGCTCGGCGATGTCACCGTCATCGCCGCCTCGCTCGAGGAGCACACCGGCGCTGCTTGCGACTTGGTTGTCGATGCCCCGCGTCCTGTTCCGCTGAGCTACGACTATGTGACGACCTCCCTCGAGGGCACGGTCGAGCTCGCCATGCGCCGTGGCGAGGCCCCGCTCTATATCGTGCACTTTAGCCAGGATGCCGCCCTTGCGACGGCACAGTCGCTCGCCAATTTTGGCATCGCCAGCAAGGAGCAGCGCGAAGCCATCAAAGAAGCGGCAAAGGGAACGAGCTTCTCCACGGCCTTTGGCAAGATTCTCAAGCGCCTGCTTGGATGCGGCGTCGGCGTGCACCATGCTGGCATGTTGCCGCGCTATCGCCTGCTGGTCGAGCGCTTGGCGCAGCAGGGCCTACTGCCCGTCATTTGCGGCACCGACACACTCGGCGTCGGCATCAACGTACCCATCCACACCGTGGTGCTCACTGCGCTCACCAAGTTCGATGGTTACAAAATGCGTCGTCTGCGCGCCCGCGAGTTCCATCAAATTGCCGGTCGCGCCGGTCGCTCGGGCTTCGATACCGAGGGCATGGTAATCGCCGAGGCACCTGAGCACGAGATCGAGAATGCCAAGCTTATGGCCAAGGCGGGCGACGACCCCAAAAAACTCCGTAAGATTAAAAAGAAAAAGGCCCCCGAGGGCTTTGTCTCCTGGAACAAGCAAACTTTTGAGCGCCTGATCGAGACGCCACCCGAAACACTCAAGCCACGCCTGCGCATCACGCACTCTATGGTGATTAGTGTGGTCGAGCAGGGCGGCAATGCCCGAGCCCGCGTACATGACCTCATCGAGACAAGCCTGCAGACCCCCGAAGAGAAGGCCAAGCTTGAGGTTCGCGCCGACGAGATCTTCGCCACGCTCATCGACTCCGGCGTCGTCGTGCGCACCGAGGTGCCGCCCGCACCCGACGCTCCGGCTGACGCCGCGCCGGATATCGACTACGCGCTGACGGTCGACCTGCCCGAGGACTTTGCGCTCGACCAGCCGCTCTCGCCGTTTTTGCTTGCCGCGCTGGAGCTGCTCGACCCCGAAAGTGAGACCTATACCATGGACCTCATCTCGATGGTCGAGGCCACGCTCGAGGACCCCAAGCAGGTATTGCGTGCACAGGAGCGCGCCGCACGCGATCGCGCTATGGCCGAGATGAAGGCCGACGGCATCGAGTATGAGGAACGCTTGGAGCGCATTCAAGACGTCACGTACGAAAAGCCGCTCGAGGATTTGCTCGACGCCGCTTTTGACAAGTACTGCCAGGAAGTGCCCTGGGCAAACGACTACCAGCTCTCTCCCAAGAGTGTCCTGCGCGATATGCTGGAAAGCGCGAGCGATTTTAAGGGTTACATTCAAAAGCTCGGCATCGCCCGCTCCGAGGGCATTTTGCTTCGCTACCTGGCAGAGGCCTACCGTTCGCTCGACCGCACCGTACCTATCGAGAAGCGCGACGAGCGCCTGCGCGACATTATCTCGTGGCTGGGCTTTGTGGTGCGCTCGGTGGACTCGAGCCTGGTGGACGAGTGGGAGAACGCCGGCAACCCGGCAGCCCTCGATGCCGCGCCGCCACAGGGCATCGACGAGGTCGTGGCGGACCGCCGCGGCTGCACGCTGCTGGTGCGCAATGCGCTCTTCCGCCGCGTGACCCTTGCCGCCCGTGAGCACGTTCGCGACCTGGGCGAGCTCGACGACGACTGGGGCATGAGCGAGATCCGCTGGCAAAAGGCCCTCGATGCCTACCATGAGCAGCACGAGGAAATCCTCACCGACGGAGACGCCCGCAGCGCCGCGATGTTTTCCATCGATGAGTCCGACGAGAAAACCGCGCACGTATGGCACGTGCACCAGATCTTTGCCGACGAGGACGGCGACCACGACTTTGGCATCATGGGCGATGTCGATCTGGACGCCACGCAAGACGGCGGTGAAGTCATCTTCAAAAACTACCGCGTCGGCTTTATCGAAGACCTGCTCGAGGACTAGTCGAACATATTGGAACGAAACGAAGCGGGGCCGTTGGCAATATCGCCAGCGGCCCCGTTTTTGCACTATACGCTATGCCTTACTCGGTATCCTCGACCTCATACGAATCCGCCTCGGCTGGCTCATCGTTTGTCTCTGGCGCAGCCCCGCGCGCCTCGTCAAACGCCGCCTTCATGGTCTTGTTGCCCCACGTGAGCTTGCGAATGGTAAGATCGTCGGCCTTCTTGTTGGCTAGGCGCAGATTGTTCTCGGAGGACAGCAATGCCTCCTTGGTTTTCTGCAGATGGCTAATCGTCTTGTCGATCTCATCGATTGCCGTTTGGAACTTGCGGCTCGCGATCTCGTAGTTGCGACCGAAATCATTCTTGAACTTCTCCATCTTGGCTTCGAAGTTCGTGACGTCGATATTCTGCTGTTTGTACTCCGCTAGCTCCTGTTTATAGCGCAGTGAGCCCATGGCGGCGTTGCGAAGGAGCGTGATCATGGGAATGAAAAACTGCGGGCGAATCACGTACATCTTCTCGTAGCGATAGCTCACGTCGACTATCCCTACGTTATAGAGCTCGCTCTCGGGCTCGAGCAGCGTGCAGAGCACCGCGTACTCACAGCCTTTCTGGCGACGATCGTGATCGAGTTTCTTAAAGAAGTCCTCGTTTTTATGCTTGGTCGCGGTCTCGTCGTTCTCGTTTTTCATCTCGAACATAATCGAAATGACCTCGTTGCCGCTCGCGTCGCACTCGCGGAAGATAAAGTCGCCCTTGGTACCCTCGGACGCATCGTTATCCTTCTCGAAGTACGCGTTGGGAAATGCCGTCATGCGCAGACGGTTAAACTCGGTTTCGCAATGCTGCTCGAGCGACTCGCCCACCATCTTGGTGGACAGACGGACCTTCATGTCCTTAAGGCGCTCGATCTCTTCATCCTTGTAGCGAATCAGGTCATCGCTCGCGCGCTTGGCCTGCGCAAGCTCGAGCTCGTGTGCCGCCTTGGCCTGTTCCTCGCGAGAATCGCGCACCGCCAGCTCGCTCGTCAGTTTGGCACGCGCCTCATCGCGCTCTCGCTCCGCCGCGGCGACCGCCTTCGACAGCTCCATTTTTGCAGAAAGTTCTTGCTCACGAAGCTGTGCACGAAGGCCCTCGGCCTCGCGCTCAGACTGAGCCTTTGCGGCGGAAAACCTCTCTTGTACCTTCGCGCGATAGTCAGCAAGCGCGCGTTCGGCCTCGCTGCGAGCGGCATCGAGCTCACGCTGCGACTCTGCCGCGGCAGCGGCAAGCGCCATCACCTGGGCCTTGTCCGCCGCGGCAAGCCTGGCCTGCAGCTCGGCAATCTGAGCATCACGTGCAGCTAAATCGTTTTGAGCAGCATTGCGCGCCGCCGACTCGACGAGCTTGGCTTCGTCATCTTTGCGCTCCAGCTGCGCACGCAAATTGTCGATCTCGCGCTGGAGTTCAGCATTCTCCTTTTGAGCGTTGGCTCGTGCCTCTACCGCCGCGCGCTGGCTTGCACTCTCGCGCTCTGCGGCAGCGCCCTCGAGCTTGGCGCGCAGCTCGGCAAGCTCGGCATCGCGCTTGGCAACCTCTTGTGCCAGCTGTTGAGCTGCAGCGTTCTTCTGCTCGGTAAGCTGAGCGTTGCGCTGGGACTCTGCCTTTTGCAAGGCAGCCATCGAACGCGAGCGCTCAAGCTCCAGCGCTTGCTCGCCCTCGCGCTGGACCGCCTTCACACGCTCATCCAGGTCGCGCGAAAACTCGGCATTGCGCACTTGCTTGACGATATCCGCATAGCCGGATGCATCGACCTTAAATACTTCGCCACAATGCGGGCACTTAATCTCGTTCATAGCAGCTCCTCGATGGACGCAAATTTCAACCGCCTACACTCTACCGCGCCGCACGGACAAAAAAGACGCCGCCATAATGGCAACGGCGCCAGAACCACCACAAAGGTGCCCGTCCCCTTTGTGGCGTTTTGTGTGACGGTTCGAGAATTACAGTCCAAAGAAGCCTAGGATTTGGTCACGGCTTACGGGCTTGTACTCGTTGGCATCGAGGCCGACATCGTAGCGAAAGATAGGACGTTCGCGATCGCGGTTGCGCGTATTGGTGCGGTCTCCCCTGCTGTGGATATGCCCGTGCAGCATGATGGCGCCACGTGCCTTGCCATTCCAGCTGAGCATGGGGTAGTGGCTCATAACCAGACGATGACCCTTGGCATAGCCGGGGGCAATCTCCAGGTAATCACGCACGTCTTCCCAAATCTGCGGCACGTCGGGATCTTCCCAGTCGCCGTCATGGTTACCACGGATGAGCGTCACGTTCTGGCATTCGATGCGCTCGCGCAGGCGCACGGCATCCGCTAGGGGTAGACGATAGGTAAAGTCGCCCAGAATATAGAGGCGGTCGTCCGCAGCCACGCACTCATTGATGACATCGATGACCTTGCGGTTCATCTCCTCAACCGAGCCAAACGGTCGGTCCATGTCGTGCAAGATATTCGTATCGCCCAGGTGCAGGTCGGCGGTAAACCACATCATCGTCTCAGTCCTCATTTCGCAACGCGTCCAACTCGTGCTAAGTATACAGACGCAGCGATGCGGCAGTTACCCAAAGAGCCCGCCAAACAGTCCGCGACGGCGCTTGTCTATTTATTCGTACCTTTACCCTGGGCGTTCTTATCCTTTTGCTTTTTGCGATCCTGCTCCAGTTCATCGTCGTCGAGTAGCATATCCCACTCAAACGAATCGTCCGTCAAATCGAACAGGTCATCGTCATCAAACATGGCAGCCTCCCTTACCGATTAGCGGGCATCCACCACATAGAGCCCAACGCGCACCTGGTGCCACGGGCTACGCTCGGGGGCAACCTGCTGCACGCGGGCCTCAAATACGTCCTCATGGCCGTAATACATCATCAAGGACAGCGGACCGACCTCGTTTCCCGGAACATAGCCAAGCTTGGTGTTGCCGTAGTAGATCGCAACCGCCTCGGGATCATGGGGATTATCGCGCTCGGCGCACAGCGTCAGTTTATCGCCCACTTTAAGATCTCCTAGGACCAAAGCGCCGTCGGCATACTGAAATCCCGCAATGTGAAACGACAGAAGAACACGTGAAGGCTCGTACATAGCAACTCCCCTAACGGCCGGATAAACCGGCGTTTAACCTTGCCGAGAAGTCTACGGGTCCGTGCGGACACAAATTCATCCTGTCTGCGCCTTTTCGACCGTTTGTCCCTATGTCATCTGATTCTAATGCACAAACATGCGCACGAATTTGTGCTTCCAGTTTGCGTAAGGGGCATAGCGGAATGGCACGTCCAGCCACGTTGCCTTGTTCACGATGCTCTTCTTGTGGCTAAACGTATCGAAGCTCTCGCGTCCATGGTACTGCCCCATACCGCTCGCTCCCATGCCGCCAAAGCCCATATGGCTCGTAGCCAGATGCATGATCGTGTCGTTGACGCAACCGCCACCAAAGGGCACGTAACGCACAAAGCGCTGCTGAACCTCACGGTCCTGGCTAAAGATATACAGGGCCAGCGGCGTCGGACGATCCGTAATAAACGTCTCGGCCTCGTCTAGGCTCTCAAACGTCAGCACCGGCAAGATGGGGCCGAAAATCTCCTCCTGCATCACGGCGTCATCGGGGGCCACGCCGTCCAAAATTGTCGGCTCAATCTTGAGCGAAGCCTCGCGCGCAGCACCTCCAAGCACGACCTTATCGGGATCGATTAGCCCATGCACGCGCGCAAAATGCTTGGCATTGACGATATGCCCGTAATCCTCGTTGTCGAGCGGATGCTCGCCAAACATACGGCGCGCCTCTTCCTTGATGAGGCCCAGCAACTCGTCGTGCACACGCGCATCGACCAGCAGGTAGTCGGGCGCCACACAGGTCTGCCCCACGTTGAGCCATTTACCAAAGGCGATACGCCGTGCCGCAACCTTCAAGTTTGCCGTCGCATCCACGATGCAGGGACTCTTTCCACCCAGCTCAAGCGTCACGGGCGTAAGGTTTTTACTTGCGCGCTCCATGACGAGCTTGCCGACCGGAACGCTACCGGTAAAGAAGATCTTGTCCCAGCACTCATCGAGCAGCGCTTCGTTCTCGGCGCGCCCGCCCTCGACAACTGTCACCAGGCACGGATCAAATACCTCTTCGCAGATCTGTTTGAGCACCGCACTCGATGCCGGAGCATAGGCGCTCGGCTTGATGACCACAGTATTGCCCGCGGCAAGGGCGCCGGCGAGCGGCTCGAGCGTTAGCAAAAACGGGTAGTTCCACGGGGCCATGATGAGCGTGACGCCATAGGGCACGGCTTGCGTTTTGCACACACTCACGGCGTTGGCAAGGTCGCACGGACGCAGGCGCGGACGACTCCATCGAGCCACATGTGCGATCTGATGACGAATCTCGGAAAGCGACGTGCCGATCTCGCACATATACGCCTCGTCATGCGACTTTCCCAAATCGGTCTTGAGCGCATGGGCAATATCGGCCTCATGGGCCCGCACCGCATCGCGTAAACTCACGAGCGCACGACGTCGAGCATCGACATCAAACGTGGCGTGCGTCTTAAAGTAGACGCGCTGGTCTCCGACGCTGCGCGCAATTTCCTCGGTGTTCATGGACCCTCCTAGTTCTCGCCCTCAAACATACCACCCGCGACGACCTCGTACATGCGCATCAGCTCCAAACGGTCCTTCAAAAGTGGAACGGGGTACAGCGGATTGGCCTCAGCATCGGCATGCGCCGCCATCTCGGGAATGTCGGAGCGGCGAATGCCCGTCACATATTTGGGAATGTCCAAGGCGGCGTTCATTCGATCGACCCAATCTATAAAGGCCTCGACGGCATGCGTCAGGGCGTCCATGCCCGTCTGCCCCGTAATGGAGGCGGGCAGACCTCGCGTGAACTCGGGGTCGTGCACCGCAAAGCGCGGGATAAGCACAAAGTCGTTAATGGGGTACTTGTAGTGCGTCTCGTCATCGGTGATAACCGCCGCGAGCGTGACTTCGCTTCCCGTACCGGCGGTAGTGGAAACCGCAATAAGCAGCAGCAGGAGACGGTGGACGCGCAGCAGGCCGCGCATCTTGTTGATGGGCTTGTTTGGCTGCGCGATGCGTGCTCCCATGCCCTTGGCACAGTCCATGGCCGAGCCACCGCCAAAGCCGATAATGGCCTGGCAGGCGCTCTCTCAGCATGCTCCAGAATGCGTGGCTCGGTATAGGGCAGCACCGGCAATGCGATGCGAAAAACCGTTTGATACGTTCGGCACCAGGCGCAGCGGGCTAGATGCATAAAGGAAACTCCCTCATTTGTTGATTGGTCAACATTTGTTCGCCCGATTGTACTCATCAGAGGTCGCAGGCGGCCTGCCAATCGTTAATCAATCAACATCCTCATCTCTCAAAATTGTTTTATCAAAAATCATTCCTAATAGGCTTCACATTTTGTTGCATTTATGGATAATAGAACTCGTCAAGACGCACGTCCGGAGAGGGCCCTTACGGGATCGGACAAGCGCCCCATCGCCATCCATCGAAAGGATCGAATCATGAAATTTGTTTGCCCCGTTTGCGGTTATGTGGAAGAGTTCGACGGCGACCAGCTGCCCGAGGATTTTAAGTGCCCCCAGTGCGGCGTTCCCGGTTCTCGTTTCCTGAAGCAGGAGGAGGGCAAGCTCGAGTGGGCTGCCGAGCACGTCGTGGGCGTCGCCAAGATGGAGGGCGTCTCCGAGGACATCGTTGCCGACCTGCGCGCCAACTTTGAGGGCGAGTGCTCTGAGGTCGGTATGTACCTGGCCATGGCTCGTGTCGCCCATCGCGAGGGCTATCCCGAGATCGGCCTATACTGGGAGAAGGCTGCCCACGAGGAGGCCGAGCACGCCGCCAAGTTCGCCGAGCTCCTGGGCGAGGTCGTGACCGACTCCACCAAGAAGAACCTCGAGATGCGCGTTGAGGCCGAGAACGGCGCCACCGCCGGCAAGACCGATCTTGCCAAGCGCGCCAAGGCCGCTGGCCTCGATGCCATCCACGACACCGTGCACGAGATGGCTCGCGACGAGGCCCGCCACGGCAAGGCTTTCGCCGGCCTGCTCAAGCGCTACTTTGGCTAAGCCAACCGCCTGAGAGATAATCTCTAACTTTAAAGGGCCCGAACCGCATGGTTCGGGCTTTTTTCGTGTCTCATGAACTCGTTAACGCCCTGAAATAGGGCCACTTTCGGCATCGACTTCTCGTCAAAAACTAAGTGAGTAGACTTTTTGGAACTTGCCGAGCAGACCATCCATATTGCTCTATAAAGCCGCAGGTAAATGACTTGTTGCAAAACGGCCCGGTCGCCATCACGCCAAAAGTCTACTCACTTAGATCCGCGCCGCCCACGATCGAGCTGTTTTGTGTCCAATGGACATCTTTCCGTCGATTACTCCCAAATTTGTCCAGTCAACGAATAGTTCAGACCGGAGTAATGCCTCAGCCCTTTGCTCATCCGAGCTTTTATAGCGATATTCAACATCGAGCATCCTGCATACGGCCTTAACGATCGCACGAAATCTATCCTCATCGGATATCTGTCCGTGTGTCAGGAGAAGCACGTCGTAGCCCATGGCTTGAAGCGCCGTCATGCGGTCAGCGTCACGCAAGCCATCCCCCGCGCGCCCGTGCGAGGCCTTTCCTTGACATTCAATGGCCACCTGTCGCCTCCCGTCCGGCGAAGAAAGGAGTAGGTCGATATATACGCGGGTCTTTCCTACAATCGCTCGAGCACTTGTGCTTAGCATCACTTTGACATTGAGCTCTATGCCGCAAAACCCTTCACCTCCCAGGGCTCGCGGCAGTCCAAGCAACAAATACGCCTCGACCTCAAAAGGCGAAGCGGCACCCAATGGAACGAGATGCGATACCGCCATAAATCGATTGCCGTAACGCATCCCGCAAACATCTGAACAAAAACGGTCAAGGTCCCCATCCAAAACCAAAGCGTCGCGACGCCACAAATTTGAGGCGGCGCCGCCCTCGGACGGGCAGCGCACCCAACCCAACGTTGTCGAAATCGTACCCGAATCAATTGCACGCGAAAGCTCCGCCTCAAGTGGCGCCGGCAGGGCACATACCGCAAACAAGCCGCACATCTCCGACAATACCAGAAGAAGCTGGAGATCCGTCAGATGTCGAGACATGATAAATGCCGTCAGTAGAGGAGACGTGACCAAAAATCCATGCTCCGTTTCCAGCACGGATTCCCTGGGGAGTTCACCAAGAAACAGCCGGTGCCTAATGTTGGCAGGGCAAGTCCGTTTGTTTCTCGTCCGAACCAATGTATACAACGGAAAACCGAGCGCGACCGCAGCCGTCGGGTTGCGGACGAGGTCATATCGCTGCCGGTCTTCATCCGGCCGCGGAAGCGGAGGACACAAAGCGCGGACTTGAGGGGGCAAACGCCAGTACCTAAAAGCCGATATGTCACAAAGTAGATCCTTCATAGGCACAGGAAAGCACGAATTTCAACCCAGTCGGCCTCTCATTGGCGCGAACGCACCAAAAATGGCGCCGAACGAACTGCAAAGTTTTCAACAGCCCTCCCCAATTGGCCAAAAGCTTACCGAGAACTGGACGAAGCCCTGTTGAAAACCCCTTTTTTCTCATGCGGAAGCTTTGCGCGGCAAGTGAGTAGACTTTTTGGGACATCCCGAGCAGACCGATGATCCCACTTCTCAAAACCACAGGTAGATAGCTTGTTACAAAACTGTCTGGTCGCCAAAGTGCCAAAAGTCTACTCACTTAGGTTACAGAGTGCCCCATTAGCTGCGATTCCAGGGTATTAAGCACCTCCGGACTCAGGTCGTCATACTGGACAAGAATTTGAGCTGAGTTTTCAGGGACAGATGCGCCATCGGCACACCAATAACAGTTACTGATATCGATAAAAGGGATGCTCGAGCGCGTGAGGGCCTGCGCAAAAGAGCTTCCGCCCGTTCCCCGCTCCGCAACCACGGTGCAGTAAAGACCTGCGTCTGCATGCTCGATCGAAACCTCTCCTGCCGGAAACGCATTCCGTACAAGCGCCGCCAGGCCATCACGCGCCTCACGAGCACGAACGCGCACGCGGTTCACATGTCGCTCGTAATCGCCCGATTCCAGCAAACGAGCCAAAGCGACCTGGTCGACAGAGCTCACCGACGAGGCGTAGAAACCAAGGTTGCACCTAAACCGCTCCATCAGCTCATCGGGCAACACCATGTACGCTAGACGCAACGCCGATGAAAGGCTCTTCGAAAACGTGTTGGTGTAGATGACCGATTGAGCGGCATCGATCGAAGCAAGCGCGGGAATCGGCTTGCCGGCCAGACGTAACTCGCAATCAAAGTCATCTTCGATGAGATATCGACCTGGTCGCTCGGCGGCCCAGCTCAGCAGCGCATAGCGACGCGCAATGCTCGTCACAAGGCCGGTCGGATACTGATGGGACGGCATCAGGTGAAGGACATCGGTCCCCGTTTTCTGCAGAGCGCTCAAGTCTACGCCCTCATCATCCAACGGGATATGTCGAACTTTGCAACCCATAGCCTGATAGATGCGCGTCAGGCGCAAATAGCCCGGGTCCTCAACGGCATACACCTTGTCGGCGCCAAGCAACTGAACCAACATGGTATCGAGCAGCTGGGCGCCTGCTCCGATAACAACGTTGTTGGGGTCGACATTCATACCCCTTGTCCCGCGCAGATGGTGGGCAATTGCGCGTCGTAGCCGAGTGGTGCCCTGTGCCGGCGCGGTCGAAAAGATTTCGCGCTCGTCTTCGGATGCCAGCGTCGCCCGCAGCGCGCTTTGCCAAAGCCGCGCCGCCTCCAAAGCAGAAGGAGAAAGCGCATCGATCGCTCGACCTGTCCGTTGACATCATGCGCGCCGGAACCCGCAGAGATGGCATCCCGGTCGATACCCTCTGCAGTCGAAGCCAAAACCGGTGCATCCGGAAGCTTGCAAGCGTAGTAGCCACGACGCGGCATTGAGCAAATATAGCCCTCGGCAAGTAACTGGCTATATGCATTCTCGATGGTAATGACACTGATTCCCAGATGATTGGCAAAGGCGCGCTTAGACGGAAGATGCTCCCCCGCCGCAATGCGTCCAGCAACGATATCATCTCGAATTTGCTGGTAAATATACTCATAGAGCGATGCGTCGCCGCGTTTTTCCAAATTGTAGTCAAGCATGAGTTTGTCACCTGACCTTATTGAGTTATTCAATCTGGTATTAGTCTGGCCTTATTATTATCTCGAAAACTGAGTATTTCGCCATACCCAGCTCCCCGATAGGATGTTCCGTCAAGCAATGCACATGCCAACCAAGGGAGCAACCATGGCAGAACAGACCAGCAAGGCAGATCGCGTCAAACTCAATCGCGAGCTCGCGCAGATGCTCAAGGGCGGCGTCATCATGGACGTCACCACGCCCGAGCAGGCACGTATCGCCGAAGAGGCGGGGGCCTGCGCCGTCATGGCACTCGAGCGCATCCCGGCCGACATCCGTGCCGCAGGCGGCGTCTCGCGCATGAGCGACCCCAAGATGATCAAGGGTATCCAAGAGGCCGTCTCCATCCCCGTTATGGCCAAGTGCCGCATCGGCCACATTGTCGAGGCGCAGGTCCTGCAGGCCATCGAGATCGATTACATCGACGAGTCCGAGGTTCTCTCCCCTGCCGACGACGTCTATCACATCGACAAGACCCAGTTTGACGTGCCGTTTGTCTGCGGTGCCCGCGATCTGGGCGAGGCACTGCGCCGTGTTGCCGAGGGCGCCACGATGATTCGCACCAAGGGTGAGCCGGGTACGGGCGATGTCGTCCAGGCCGTGCGTCACATGCGCAAGATCCAAAAGCAGATCCGCGACGTTGTTGCCCTGCGCGATGACGAGCTCTTTGAGGCAGCCAAGCAACTGCAGGTTCCGGTCGAGCTGGTGCGCGAGGTCCACGCCACGGGCAAGCTTCCCGTCGTGAACTTTGCCGCCGGCGGCGTAGCGACCCCCGCCGACGCCGCGCTGATGATGCAGCTGGGCGCCGAGGGCGTCTTTGTGGGATCGGGCATCTTTAAGAGCGGCAACCCGGCCAAGCGCGCCGCCGCCATCGTCAAGGCCGTGGCAAACTTCACCGATGCCAAACTCATTGCCGAGCTTTCGGAGGACCTGGGCGAGGCCATGGTGGGCATCAACGCCGACGAGATCGAGATTATCATGGAAGAGCGCGGGCGCTAGTCCGGCAGACAGGATCGCCCATGAGCGATTATGCAGACCAAACGGTCGCCGTGCTGGCGGTCCAAGGCGCTTTTGCCGAGCACGAAGCAAGACTATCCGAGCTGGGCGCACACTGTATTGAGCTGAGGCAGGCGGCCGATTTGCAGCAGAACATTGACCGTCTGGTACTTCCCGGCGGCGAGTCCACCGTTCAGGGCAAGCTACTTGCCGAACTCGATATGCTCGAGGATCTTCGTATCCGCATTGTTGAAGGCATGCCTGTACTGGGAACTTGTGCCGGTCTGATTCTGTTGGCGCGCGACCTTGCCGCCCACGATGACAAGGGAACACCGCGCTTGGCAACCATGGATATACTCGTTGAGCGCAATGCCTATGGCAGGCAGCTCGGCAGTTTTCGCACCAAGGGGCAGGTAGGCGGTATCGACGGTGAAGTGCCGTTAACGTTTATCCGTGCACCCCGCATCGTCGAGGTGCACGGCAATGCCAAGGCCTTAGCGAAAGTCGACGGACGAATCATCGCCGCGCGCCAGGGCAACCAGCTCGGCGTAACCTTCCACCCCGAACTCGATGAAGACACCCGTCTCCACGAACTGTTCCTACAAATGTAGGCATCGAAATCAATAAACGAAACGCGAGTGGATAATCTCCCGCTTTAAGCTTGGGTGCAGGCTCAAACCGGGAGATTATCCACTCTCATGCTATGTAGTCGTTGGGGACGTTCTCAACGACTAGTCAAACAAGAACGTCCCCAACGACTACATTGCGATAGACGGCCACGTTTGACCAGATAATACCGACCAAAATAAACCTGTCCCTTTTTGGCAGGTTTGGATCAAGGCAACGCCGATGTTTTGGCAACGACAGACACTATGACCCAATCCGAGGGCACTAAAAAGATAGGAGCCCCCGCTCGTGACCGCGGGTCGGGGCTGCGACAATGATGTTGA